>CANQUW010000014.1 GCA_947627145.1 uncultured Bacilli bacterium | reverse complement strand
GGCTGTTAGTATTATTGTAATTGATTCAGTTGCAGCTTTAGTACCACAAGCAGAAATTGATGGTGAAATGGGAGATAGTCATGTTGGACTTCAAGCTAGACTAATGTCACAGGCTTTAAGAAAACTTTCTGGTACTATTAATAAAACTAAAACAACAGCAATTTTTATTAATCAATTAAGAGAAAAAGTTGGTGTTATGTTTGGAAATCCTGAAACTACACCTGGAGGACGTGCACTTAAGTTTTATTCAACTATTAGACTTGATATACGTCGTAAAGAACAACTTAAGATGGGGGACGGAGTAGTTGGTAATAAGACTTCTATTAAAGTTGTTAAAAACAAAGTTGCTCCACCATTTAAAACAGCTGAGGTTGATATTATGTATGGTGAAGGAGTTTCTCATGAAGGAGAACTTGTCGATTTAGGTGTTGAAGCTGGAATAGTTGAAAAAATGGGCTCTTGGTTTTCTTATCAAGGAGAAAAACTTGGACAAGGTAAAGAAAATGTTAAACTATTATTAAAAGAAAATGAAGAATTAAAAAATGAAATAGAAGCTAAAGTACGTGAGTACTATGGTATAAGTATTAATGATGGTAAAAGTGGAGAGGATGCTAAAGCATAATCTTTGCTTTTTTCTTATTTTATGTTATAATAAGTAGCAATTTAGGGGTGGTTTCTTGTGGATGATGAAATTGTTTTAAAGAATATTACTGATAAAATAAAAAAAGATTTTGATGAAACTAGTTCTTTTTATAAAGAAAGATATGATGATATTTATAAACAGATGTTAGTTTGCGAATTATGGGACTTTGATAAAAGTTTAGATAAATACACATATGGACCTCTTAAATATGTAGATTTTTGTGAGTCACTATATTTAGTTTCTAAATTTTTAGGAAGTCTTGATAAAAAGTTTGAGGAAAGTTTTTTGGAAGATATAAAATTTAGAAGTATACTTATAGATGATGATGTTAATGTTGGTGCTTTTAATTATAAAGATAATAAAGTTTATGTTAATGATTCATCTACTATTGTTGATTCTTTTGTATTGGTTCATGAATATATTCATAAATTATCTGCTAATTTAGAGAAAAATGGTACTGTTTCTGATACTTTTTTTGAATTTGCTGAGGCTATTTCTATTTTAGGTGAATTTTTGTTTAGAGATTTTCTTATTGATTTAGGATATTCTGATTATGATTGTAAATTATTTATAGATTTGAGAAAAGAATGTTTTAATAGAGAATTAAATTCTATTTTGAATATTAGTCCTTTCTTTAAATTGTTGGAAGAAGATAAGTCTATTACAAAAGAAGGTATTAATAGATTAAAAAAGGATTCACTATATAATAGTAAAGATATTCAAAATAATTTATATGTATTTTCTAAAGTTTATCCTGGTATTTATTATAATTATGCATTTAGTACTGTTGTTGCTTCTGATATTTATGAAAATAGTATAAGTAATGAGCAGTTTGTTGATTTAATTAATTCGTTAAATGAATCTACTATAGAGGAATATGAAGAAAAAATAAATTTATCTTCTAGTTATGTTAAAAAATCTGATAATTTGTTAAAGACATTAAAATAAATTGTAAAGAATATAGTATTTTTATGTAAATAATTATATTCTTTTTTTATTGTTATATATTATTTTTATTGTCTATTTTTGTCTATAGTTTTTATTTTTTAATATTTTCTTTCATGTGGTTTTATGTAAATTAAAAATTAAAATTCGACATTTTTTGACATGCTTTACATAAATTTCTTTTTTTGCTTTGTCAACACATTAAAAATCACTTATAATATCTTGATAATTTGTGTAAAATGTATTTTTATATATTATGTTGTTAAAATTACTGGAATAAATATTTTTCTTGACATATAGAGTAATTACAACTAAAATAAAGTTAGATTGTATATTAAATATTAGATTATTTTTTATGCATCTAGAAAGTGGGGAAAATATGGATAATATGGCATTCTCCATTTTGCTAATTATTATTGGACTTGTAGTTGGTTTAATTGTTGCTTTTGTTTATAATTTTATTAAATCAAAAAATGAATCAAACAAAAGTGATAATATTATTGAGCAAGCTAAAAAAGAAGCAGATAGAATTAAAAGAGATTCTATTTTAGAACAAAAGGAAGAAATACATAAATTAAAGATGGCTGCTGATAAAGAAATAAAAGAGAAAAAAGCAGAGCTTAAGGACTCTGAAGCAAGACTAATGCAACGTGAAAATAATATGGATAAAAGAGATGAACTTTATCAAAAACGTGAAAGTTCTCTTGATGAGAGAGAAGTTAAGCTTACTGATCGTCTTAATGAAATCCAAAATAAAAATAGTGAAGTGGAAGAAATTAAAAAACAACAACTTGAGCTATTACAGAAAATATCAGGATTTAGCAAAGAAAAAGCTAAAGATTTGATTATGGATAGAGTACGTGATGATATGAGTAAAGAAATATCTACGTATATCCGTGAACAAGAAAATGAGGCAAAGTTAGTAGCTGATAAAAAAGCTAAGGAACTTATTGTTTCTTCTATGCAAAAATATGCTGCTGATATTGCTTGTGAACAAACTGTTACAGTAGTGGATCTTCCAAATGATGAAATGAAAGGTAGAATTATTGGTAGGGAAGGAAGAAATATTAGAACTATTGAAGCTATTACAGGAGTTGATTTAATAATTGATGATACACCTGAAGCTGTAGTGCTTTCTAGTTTTGATCCATTACGTCGTGAAATAGCACGTGTAACACTTGAAACTTTAATTAAGGATGGAAGAATTCATCCTACGCGTATTGAAGAGTTATATGATAAAACTTGTAAAGAAATGAAACAAAAAATTATAGAGTATGGTAATGATGCTTTATTTGAAATTGGAATTACTAAAGTAGATCCTCATTTGGTTGAGACTATTGGTAAACTTCATTTTAGAACAAGTTATGGACAAAATGCTTTGAGACATTCTATTGAAGTAGCAGAACTTTCTGGTTTACTTGCAGCAGAAGTAGGAGAAGATATACAACTTGCTAAACGTGCAGGACTTTTACATGATATAGGAAAAGCAATTGATCATGAAATTGAAGGAAGTCATGTTGATATTGGAGTAGATCTTGCCAAAAAATATCATGAAAATGATACTGTTATAAATGCAATTGCTTCTCATCATGGAGATGTTAAAGCAACTAGTGTTATTTCTACTATTGTTGCTATTGCAGATGCAATTTCTGCATCACGTCCAGGAGCTAGAAATGATTCACTTGAAAATTATATTAAACGTCTTCGTCAACTTGAAGAGGTTGCAAGTGATATAGAAGGAGTAGATAAAACATTTGCTGTTCAAGCAGGTAGAGAAATTAGAGTTATTGTTAAACCTGAAGAAGTAGATGATTTAGGTGCTCATAAAATAGCAAGAGATGTTAAAGAAAAAATAGAAGAAAATATGAAATATCCTGGAACTATTAAAGTTACAGTTATACGTGAAGTTAGAGCGCAAGAAGAAGCAAAATAAGCATTTCCTTAGGAGTGCTTTTTTTGCCTAAATATAAAAGGAGAGAATTAATTAATGAATGATATTAGTCAATCGATTTGTTTATTAGAAAAAATTAAGAATAAAAAGGAACTTAGTGTGGATGAATTAAAATATTTATATGAAATAGATTGCTCTATTGATATAAATAGTTATAAAGAAGAATTATTATTACAAGAAATAAAAAATAGTAGAGATATATATAAAGATTTATCTTATATATATGGATGTAAAGATACTGAAGTTGGTGTTTATAGTCCTTTTAAAGAAATTTTTAATAATGTAGTTGTATATTATGGTAATTTGAATGCTTGTAATATTAAAGATAAAAATGTTTTATCCTCATTGAAGTTAGTTATTGGTAATATTAATTTTGATGATGAAGAGAATGTTGATTATTTATCTAATTTAGAAATAGTAAAGGGAAATGCTAATTTTAGAAGTTTGAAGTCTGCTTTATGTTTTAGAAATTTAAAAACTATTGAAGGTAGTGCTAATTTTAGTTCTTTATATAGTTCTTTGGGACTTGAAAATTTAGAATATGTTGGTAAAGATGCAAATTTTCCATTACTTGTGGATGCAACTGGATTTCAAAGTTTAAAAAATATTGGAGGTAATGCAGTATTTGAAAACTTAGTTAATTCTTCTGGACTTTTAAAATTAGAAAATATAGGAGAAGATGCTTATTTTCCTATGTTAGAAAATTCTTTGGAATTGAGATCTAATTTAACTGTGGAAAAAGATGTTATTATTCATGATAAGAAAATTAAAAAATTAATATTAAAATAAAAATACTGAAGTTGTTATTCAGTATTTTTATTATCTTCAAATTTTATATATTTATAGTCTCCGTCGTCTCCTTTTTGAACTCTTCCATATATATTCATTGTAGGTATATAAGTTCCTTCTGAATTTTTATCTATATCTTCATATATACAATTTGGACTTAAACAATATAGACCTTTATTTTTATCAAAGGCAACTATTAGATAATCATATTTTTGTTTTTTGGCATAATCCATTAATTTTTTAAATTCATCTTGTGTTGCTAGTTTTTTGAATTTACTTTTTTTCATTTCGATATAACCTATTTTCTCTTCTTTTGATATTTCCTTTTCTTTGATGTATGAAGTTAAATTTTTTGATTCGCATCCTGTAGTAAAAGATAGTGCTATTATAGCTATAAATAAAAGTGTTATATATTTTTTCATATGTCCTCCTTTTTCTAGATAATTATATCATATTATTTTTTATTTACAAAATTTTAAGTTGGGGGTATTATATTATTATGGGAGAATATTATGGATGGTAAGTTTTATAAGTTTGGAAAAATAATTGTTACTTTTATATTTAAATTTTTGTATAGACCTAATATTGTTGGTTTAGAATATATAACAGAAGATGATTCCTTAGTACTTGCAGGTAATCATACTAAATGGTTAGATCCATTACTTCTTATTTCTTGTAGTAAAAGACAAATACACTTTCTTGGGAAAAACTCTTTATTTAAGGGTGTACTTAAACCTATTATGAAGCTTATGGGAGTTATTCCTGTTGATAGAAGTATACATGATAAAAATGCTTTAAGTAAAGCAGAAGAATGTTTAAATAATGGATGTGTTATAGGAATATTTCCTGAAGGTACTATTAATAGAGGGGAAGGTGTTATTTTACCTTTTAAAATTGGTGCAGTTAAAATGAGTAAAGATACTAATAGTACCATTATACCTTTTGTTATTACAGGTAAATATAAAATATTTAGAAAAGGTATAAAGATAGAGTTTTTAAAACCTTATAAAGTTAAAGATAATTTAGATGTTGAAAATAAGAAATTAATGGATATTATTAGTCATAAAATAGAGGAGGGGTACTAATGAAAGTGATTGATGTTATTAAGAAGAAACTTAAAGCTCCTTGGAAGAAATTTTATAAGAAAAATGATATGGATATAGATATACCAGATATATCTGTATATAAATTATTTGAAGAACAAGCTTTAAAATTTAAAGATAATATAGCTATTAATTATTTTGGTAATACTCTTACTTATTCTGAAATGTTGGAAAATATAGATGATGTTTCTCGTAGTTTTCGTAGTCAAGGTATTAGAAAAGGAGATGTTGTTACTATATGTATGCCTAATACACCTGAGGGTGTTATATCTTTTTATGCTTTAAATAAGATTGGGGCACTTGCTAATATGATTCATCCTTTGTCTGGAGAAGAAGAGATTAAAGATTATCTTGTTAGTACTAATAGTGTAATGCTTGTTATGATAGATATTTGTTATGAAAAAGTAAAAAATATAATTAAAGATACAAATGTATATAAAACTATTGTTGTTAGTGCAAAGGATTCTATGCCTATTCTTATGGGTATTGGATATGAAGTTTTTCAAGGAATTAAGGTGAAAAAACCTCATAAAAGTGAATCTTATTTGTATTGGAAGGATTTTATTAAGAAAGGTTTGGATTATGAGAGTGATTATGAAGTAGAAGCAGGTAAAGATAATGCTTGTGTTATTTTACATAGTGGAGGTACTACTGGTGTTCCTAAGGGAATAGTTTTATCTAATGGTAATTTTAATGCTCTTGCATTGCAGGCTAAAATTGTTTTTAAAGAGATTGAGGTTGGAGATAGAATACTTACAATAATGCCTATATTTCATGGTTTTGGTCTTGGTGTTTCAGTACATGCTCCATTATATTTAGGAATGGAAGTAGAGTTAGTACCACAGTTTAATGCTAAAAAGTTTGATAAATTGATTGAAAAAAACAGACCTAATGCTATACTTGGAGTACCTACTTTGTTTGAAGCACTTGTTAATACTGATAATAAAAATTTAGATTTAAGTTATGTTAAGATTGTTATTAGTGGAGGAGATTCTTTAAGTAAAAGTTTAAATATTAGGATTAATGAATATTTAGAAGAACATGGATGTAGTGTTAAGATAAGTCAAGGTTTTGGAATGACAGAGTCCCTTGCAGCAACTGCTCTTGCTTTTGGAGATGCTAATAAGGAAGGTAGTATTGGTATTCCTTTTCCAGGAAATTATTTTAAAATGGTAGCACCTGGTACACAAGAGGAAGTTAAACCTTTAGAAGATGGAGAAATTTGTGTTAGTGGTCCTACTGTAATGCTTGGATATTTAAATAATGAAAAAGAAACTAATGAGATGTTACAAGTTCATAAGGATGGACATTTATGGCTTCATACTGGAGATATAGGATATATGGATAAGGATGGAGTTATATTTTATAAGCAAAGGCTTAAAAGAATGATTATTACATCTGGTTACAATGTATATCCATCTCATGTTGAAGAAGTAATTGAAGGACATCCAGCAGTTTTAAAATGTAGTGTTGTTGGTATGCCACATAAATATAAAGTAGAGGTACCTAAAGCTTATATTGTTTTAAAAAATGGTTATAGTCCTAGAGTAAAGAAAAGTATTAAGGAATATTGTGAGGCAAATTTGGCTGCATATTCTGTTCCTTATAAATTTGAATTTAGAAAATCTTTACCTAAAACATTAATTGGTAAAGTAGATATAAAAGCACTACAAAATGAAGCAAAGGAAGTTAGAGATAATGAAGAAGGATAAGATGTATTTTTATAAGTTTTTAAAACCTATTTTAGGACCTATTTATAAGTTGTATTATAATCCTAAAATAATAGGTAGTGAAAATATTCCTAAAGATGGATCTATTGTAATTGTTGGTAATCATAAACATTTAATGGATCAATGTAATGTTATAATTTCTACTAAAAGGCCTGTTCATTATATGGCAAAGAAAGAATATTTTGATGGTAAGTTTGCTTGGTTTTTTAAAAGTGTTGGTTGTATTCCTGTTAATCGTAGTATTAAAGATAATGATGCTACTAAGGCTGCACTTGATGTTTTAAATAATGGATTTGCTTTAGGTCTTTTTCCTGAAGGAACAAGGAATAAAACTGATAAGTTTTTACTTCCTTTTAAATATGGTGCGGTATCAATGGCTAAGAAAACTGACTCTTATATAGTTCCTTTTGGAATAAGTGGAGATTATAAATTTAGAAGTCATAATCTTACTATTAAGTTTGGTCGTCCTTTTAAAGTTACAGGAGATTTAAGAGATGCTAATAAAAGACTTGAAAGAGAAGTAGGAAGGTTGATGAAATAGTTTTATATATTTGTATTTTTAAGAATGTATATATAATAATTAAGAAAAAAGCAATGCAGTTTAAAAGAATAAGAAGTAGGTATAAAAATATAAAAATTAGTTTGCTAATTTGAAGAAACAGTAAAGTAGCTGTTTCTTTTATGTATGAATAATATGTATTATAAATAAGAATTTACTTATTGCAAGTGTTTACATATTTTAAATATTAAAGTATAATTTTATGTAGAGGTGGTATTAATGTTTGAAAGTTTAGGAGATAGACTTCAAAGTGCTATTCATAAGATTAAAGGTTATGGTAAAATTACAGAAGAAAATATAGATCAAGCTATGAGAGAGATTAGACTTGCTTTACTTGAAGCTGATGTTAACTATAAAGTTGTAAAAGAGTTTACTACTACTGTTAAAGAAAAAGCTTTAGGAGAAGAAGTTAAGAGTAGTATTAATCCAGGTGATTTGTTTGTAAAAATCGTTAAAGATGAACTTACTGAGCTTCTTGGAGGAGAAAGTCGTCCACTTAATTTAAATGGTAATCCAGCAGTTTTGATGCTTGTTGGACTTCAAGGTTCAGGAAAAACAACAACTATTGGTAAGCTTTCTTTATTTCTTCGTAAGAAACATGCTAAAAAACCATTACTAGTTGCATGCGACGTTTATAGACCTGCTGCTATTGAACAGCTTAAAACTATCGGACGTGAACTTAATATAGAGGTTTATGAAGAAGGTAAGAAGGATCCTGTAGAAATTAGTAAAAATGCAGTTAAGTATGCTAAAGAGAATGGTTTTGATTATGTCTTAATAGATACTGCTGGTAGACTTCATATTGATGAAGAGTTAATGAAGGAACTTCAAAATATTAAAGAAGAAATTAAGCCTCATGAAGTGTTGCTTGTGATTGATGCGATGATGGGTCAAGATGCAATTAATGTTATTGAAGGATTTAATAGTAATTTGGATTTAACTGGTGTTATTCTTACTAAGCTTGATGGAGATACTAGAGGTGGAGTTGCTCTTTCTGTTCGTCATCTTACTAATGTTCCGATTAAATTTATCGGTGTTAGTGAAAAGATGGATGGACTTGATACTTTTGATCCTGAAAGAATGGCTGGAAGAATTCTTGGTATGGGTGATGTTATTTCTTTAGTAGAAAAAGCAACTGAGGCAATAGATGAAAAAGAAGCTGAAAAGACTGCTAAAAGGATGCAACAAGGTAAGTTTGATTTGGAAGATTTTTTGTCTACTATGAACCAAATGAAGAAGCTTGGGCCACTTGAAAACTTACTTAAGCTTTTACCTGGTGCTAAAAAAATGGGTCTTAATAATGTTAAAATTGATCCTAAGCAAATGTCTAGAATTGAAGCTATTGTGTTATCTATGACTCCTTTAGAAAGACGTAAGCCTGAAATTATTAAGTCTAGTCGTAAAACTAGAATTGCCCGTGGTAGTGGTACTTCAGTACAGGAAGTTAATAAACTTCTTACACAGTTTGATCAAATGAAAAAGATGATGAAGCAATTTAGTAATGGTAAAATGAAATTACCATTTTAAGGAGGTATTATGTCGAAGTTAGAAAATGCTTTAAAGAATGCTATAGAAAAATATGGTTGTATAAAAAAAGAAAAATGTCAAAATGATAATTTTATAAGTATAGAGAATTATCGTTGTACTTTAAGAAATGGTCATGTTATAGAAAGAAATAAGATTATTAAAAATCATAGTAAGGGAGATGCTTCTATAATTATTCCACTTACTTATGATAATCAAGTTATTTTAACTATACAACCTAGAGTTTATACTGATGATACAGTTGAAGTTTCTTTTCCTGGTGGAATGATTGATAAGGATGAAGATGATCCTTGTAATGCTGCGAAAAGAGAATTATTAGAAGAGACTGGAGTAGAAGCAAAAAGTATAGAAAAGTTAGGTAGTGTTTATACTAATTCAGGAAATAGCGATAGTCGTCATTATTATTTTCTTGCAAGAGACTGTAAAGTAGTTAGAGAACAAGATTTGGATGATGATGAATTTATAGATGTTGTTATTGTTCCAATAGAGGAAGTAGAAGATTATTTGAAGCAAGATAAAACGTTTTCATCTACTTTAGTTATTGGTATGAGTTATTTAAGAGAGAAATGTGGAAAATATAAAAATTAATATATTATAAATAATAAAAGGTGAGGTGAAGTTCGATGACATTAATTAAATATATAAATGATATTGTTAAAAATTCATTTGAAAAAAGTGGTTATGTTATTAGTGATGAAGATATTAATAAAATTGTATCACTATCAGATCGTCCTGATTTGTCACAGTTTCAGTCTAATATAGCTTTTAAATTAGCTAAAGAATATAAAAAGAATCCTAGATTAATTGCTAATGATGTGTTAGAAGAATTGAAGAAGGAAGATATTTTTGAAAATTTGTCTATAGATGGTCCAGGATTTATCAATATTAATATTAAAGATGAGTTTTTAATTAGTTATATAAATAAAATTTTTGCATCTGAAAGATTTGGAGTAGAGACTTCGAAGAGGAAAATATTTATTGATTATGGAGGAGCTAATGTTGCAAAACCATTACATATTGGACACTTGCGTTCAGCAATTATTGGTGAAGGTTTAAAAAGACTTGCAAAAGAATTAGGACATGAGGTAATATGTGATGTTCATCTAGGAGATTGGGGTAGACAAATGGGAATGGTTATTTCTGAAATAGAAATTAGACAACCTGATTTGGTATATTTTAATGAAGAATATAATGGAGAGTATCCTAAAGAGTCTCCTGTTACAATAAATGAACTTGAGGAAATTTATCCAACTGCTAGTGAAAATGCTAAACATGATGAAGATAGAATGGAAAAATCTAGGGAAGCAACAGCTATTTTACAAGAAAGTTCAAGAAAAGGACATAAAGGTTATTATGCTTTGTGGGAAAAATTAGTAGATATTTCTAAAGAAGATTTAAAAAGAATTTATGGAAGATTGGGTGTGTCATTTGATTTATGGAAAGGTGAAAGTGATAGCTTTGAACATATTCCTAAATTAATGAAACTTCTTGATGAAAAGCATTTGATACATGATAGTGATGGTGCGAAAGTAATGTTTGTAAATAGTGAGTCTGATAATGTGGAGATTCCTCCATTAATTATTAAAACTAAAAATAACACTGTTGGTTATCAAACAACAGAACTTGCGACAATGTTATTTAGAGAAGAAGAGTATCATCCAGATGAAATTTGGTATGTAGTAGATGAAAGACAAAAACTTCATTTTACTCAATGTTTTCGTGCTGCTAAAAAAGCTAATATTGTTTCGGATAATACTGATTTGAAATTTATTGGTTTTGGAACAATGAATGGAAAAGATGGTAAACCATTTAAGACTAGAGATGGTGGAGTAATGAAGCTTGTAGATTTATTGGATTTAGTAAAAGAAAAAGAAAAAGAAATACTAAAACAAAGTAATGAAGAATTTGATTCAGACGAACTAGAAGAAATAGCTAATATTATTTCTCAAGCAAGTATTAAATATGCTGATGCATTATCAAATAGAGAAACTGATTATATTTTTGATGTTGATAAATTTACTAGTATTCAAGGAAAAACAGGACCTTATATTGTTTATTCTGTAGTTAGAATTAATTCTATGTTAAAGAAGGCTAAGAAACTTGGTATAAATATCGATGGTAATTTGATTGTTCCACAAACAGAAGAGGAAAAGAAAATTATGTTTTTGATTAGTAGATTACCAGAAATTTTAGAAAAATCTATTGAAGAAAAATCTTTAAGTATTGTGGCTAATTATTTATATGATTTAAATTCAGCATTTAATAATTTTTATAATAATATAAAAATATTATCTGAAGAGAATCAAGAGAAAAAAGAGTCTTGGTTAAAATTATCTTCATTAATTGCACAAATAAATAAGAAATTATTATATTGTTTAGTTATAGATATACCTAAAAGGATGTAAGGCGATATTAATGTCATTTGTAAAATAAAAGTTTTAAAAATGTAGACATAAATTTTATTTATGATATAATAAAATAGAGCACACCGATTTTTGGGAGACACTCTCAGAAGTCGGTCTTTTTTGTTTGTTTTTGGGAGGTGTTGTTATGACAAAATATGTTTTTGTAACTGGTGGAGTGGTATCTGGTCTTGGGAAAGGTATTACTGCATCTAGTATTGCTCTTCTTTTAAAGTCACGTGGATTTAAAGTTTTTATGCAAAAATTTGATCCATATGTTAATGTTGATCCTGGTACTATGTCACCTTATCAACATGGAGAAGTTTTTGTAACGGCAGATGGTAGTGAGACTGATCTTGATTTAGGCCATTATGAGAGATTTATTGATGAAGAACTTAATTATACTTCTAATATTACTACTGGTAAGATTTATTCTTCTGTAATTGAAAAAGAAAGAAGAGGAGATTATTTAGGTGGTACTGTTCAAATTGTTCCACACATTACTAATGAGATAAAAAATAAAGTATATGAAGCTGGTAGTACAAGTGGTGCTGATGTTGTTATTACTGAGATTGGTGGTACTATTGGAGATATTGAGTCTATTGCATTTTTAGAGGCATTAAGACAAATTCAATCTGAACAAGATCCTAACAATACATTCTTTGTACATACTACGTTGATTCCTTATATTTATGGTTCTGATGAGTTAAAGACTAAACCTACACAACATTCTGTTATGGAACTTCGTCGTCTTGGTATTAGACCTGATATGTTAGTATGTCGTGATCCTTATGCAATCGATGAGTCTATGAAAAATAAAATTAGTTTATTTTGTGATATTCCTGCAACTAATGTTATTGATGCAGTTGATGTTAAAAATATTTATCAAATACCAATTAAATTTTATGAACAAAATGTTGATAGTATAGTTATTGAGAAACTTAAACTTCCAAAGAAAAAAATAGATCTTAGTAATTGGAAGAAATTGATTAGTGATGTTGAATCTTTAAAAGATGAGGTTACAATTGGACTTGTTGGTAAATATGTAGGACTTCATGATGCATATTTATCTGTTATGGAAGCATTAAAGCATGCTGGATATAAGTATAAGACTAAAGTTAATATTAAATGGATTGATTCTGAAGAATTAGAAAAACAGGATGAGACAGAAGTTCTTAAGGATTGTGATGGGATACTTATTCCTGGTGGTTTTGGTATTCGTGGAATTGAAGGTAAAATAAAAGCTTGTAGGTATGCAAGAGAAAAAAAGATTCCTTTTTTAGGAATATGTTTAGGACTTCAAGTTGCAGTTATTGAATTTGCAAGAGATGTTTGTAAAATAGAAGATGCATCAAGTACTGAATTTGATGAAATGTGTAAAAATCCTATTATTGATTTAATGACTGATCAAAAGAATATTATTAATAAAGGTGGTACTCTTAGACTTGGAAATTATGAATGCTCTATAAAGAAGAATACTTTAGCGCATAAAATATATGGAGTTGATACTGTTTTAGAGAGACATCGTCATCGTTATGAGTTTAATAATAATTATTTAGAAGAATTAAAAAAGAAAGGAATTACTTTTTCTGGGGTTAATCCTGAGACTGGTTTAGTTGAAATAATTGAAATTAAAGAACATCCTCATTTTATTGCGTGTCAGTTTCATCCGGAATTTAAAAGTCGTCCTACAAGACCTCATCCATTGTTTGATTCTTTTGTGAAAACAAGTATTAATAATAAATAGTAGGCAAAACATATATGCACAATACCTATCTTATGAATACAATACTCTAGATAGGAGGAAAAAATATGTTTGATCAAATGCCAAATAACTTTATGGCAAATACTATAGATAATGATATGACTAGCAATATCTATGGTAATAACAATACTGTTGAACAAGAGGTAAATATGAATGTTAATTCTGGTTCTATGCCAATGCAAGGTGGATGTATGCAAAGCCCTATAGTTGAACCTATGCAAGAAAGAGAAGTTCATAGAACTTTCGTACATGAAGTACCACATGTATGCCCAATGAGAACTAAAGTAATTAATCACCATGTATATAAACATACTTATAGACCAGATTATTCTTGTTGTGAAGAAAATGTAGTAAGTAATATGCAATGTGGATCTTGTTGTAATTTTAGATAAGTTGTTTTGAAAAGACTTTTGTAAGTCTTTTTCTTTTGCTTAATTGTTTACAAATTGTATTGACCGAGAAACTTGTGTTTGATATAATTTTATTAGGAGGATGGTTGTATGAAAACAGACAAAATGCATTTAGTAAATAAAATATTTAATAACGAAACTATTAGAACAGTCTGGGATAAAGAAGAAGAAAAGTACTATATTAGTGTTGTCGATATAGTTGGAGTTGTTTCTGAAAGTAAGGATAAGCAATCTTATTGGAGAAAGTTAAAACAACGTTTAAAAAATGAGGGTAATGAAATCGTGACAAATTGTCACGCTTTGAAAATGAAAGCTCAAGATGGTAAATATCGTATGACTGATGTTGTTGATATTGAAGGAATGTTTAGAATTATTGAGTCTGTTCCTAGTAAAAATGCAGAACCTATAAAACAATGGCTTGCTCGTCTTGGTAAAGAAAGAATTGATGAGGTATTTGATCCTTCTATTGCTGCTGAGAGATCTATAGATTTGTATAGAACAAAAGGTTATGATGAAAAATGGATTGCTGATAGAATTATGGGAATACAAGATAGAAAAAAAACTTACTGATGTATGGAACGATAATGGAGTAGAAGAACCTTTTGAATATGGAATACTTACTAATGATATTTATAAAGAATGGTCTGGTATGAGTACTAAAGAATATA
The DNA here is from genome assembly GCA_947627145.1 of uncultured Bacilli bacterium. The sequence continues at coordinate 1,881 of CANQUW010000014.1, read as the reverse complement.
AAAGTTATAAAGGACTCAAAAAAGAATCTTTGCGAGATAATATGAGTGATGTGGAAGTTACTTTAGCTAATTTAGGAGAAATAGCTACTAGAGAACTTGCTAAAGAACATAAACCATATGGACTTGATGAAAACAGAAAAATTGCTAAACGTGGTGGTAATATTGCTAAGATAACAAGAGATAATTTGGAAAAAGAATTGGGCAGAACTGTTATTACTAATAAGAATAATTTAAACTATAAGTATATTGATAAACAAGAATTAATAGAAAATATGAAAATGGACAATGGAAAAGGAGTTGATGTTATGGAGTTTATTGAATATAGTAAATGTTCTACTTGTAAGAAGGCTAAAAAGTTTTTAGATGATAATGATATTAAATATGTTGATAGAGCTATAAAGGAAAGTACTCCTACTTATGATGAAATTAGTTTATGGATTGATAAATTTTCTATTCCTATAAAGAAATTGTTTAATACTAGCGGTATTATGTATAGAGAGTTAAACTTAAAAGAAAAGTTAGATAATATGAGTGATGATGAAAAAATAAGATTGTTATCTAGTGACGGTATGCTTATAAAAAGGCCTTTACTTGTTAGTGATGATGTGATTCTTATTGGCTTTAAAGAAAAAGAATGGAAAGAATACTTTGACAAGTAACTTACAAAATTGCTTTTGTAAATAATTCGACAAAATTCGTAAATCTATAGTGTAAAAAATAATTGTCAAATTGTGTCACATTGCTTGCATACTTTACAGGTATGGTTTATAGTTAAGATAGGGAGTGTGATACAAATGATTTATCCTTCAATCGATAAATTGTTAAATATTGTGGATTCAAAGTATGAACTTGTCCACATAGCGGCTAGACGCAGTAAGGAAATATCGAAAACTGAACATCTACAAATGCCTGAGAGTGAGTATAAGTGCACTAAGGAGATTGGTAGAGCCCTTGAAGAAGTTTCAGAAGGACTTCTTAAGGTAAAGAAAGGATAAAACCTTTCTTTTTATTTTTCTTTGTTTTATAATATTATTTAGTAATGGTGGTGAAGACATGGAAATTAAAGTTAAAAAATATACTAAAAAAAAGAATGGTCTATATCATATACTATTTGAAAATGGTAAGAGTCTAGATTTATATGAAGAGGTTATACTTAAATATAATTTACTTATTAAAAAATTTGATGTAGTTATGATGCATGAAATAGAATGTGAAAATAATAAGTGGGATGTTTATTATACTGCTTTAAAATATATAAAATACAAAGCTAGGACTGTCTATGAAGTTAGAAGTTATTTATTAAAAAAGGAATATCCTAAAGAACTTATTGAATCCGCTATTAAAAAACTTTTACAACAGGGTTATTTAGATGATTTGTCATATGCTAAGAGTTTTTTGAATATGAAGATTTTTACTACTACTCATGGACCTAATAGAGTTAGGAGTGATCTTAGTAAAAGAGGAGTAGATTCTAAAATAATAGAAGAAGTTATGGAAGAATATACTAGTGATATAGAAAAAGAAAAGGTTGAGAAGATTATAAATAAAAAAATTAATAGTAATCATAATAAAAGTGCTAGGATATTAAAACAAAAAATTATGAGTGATTTGATTAATGCAGGTTTTAATAAATCTATTGTTTCTAGTATGCTTTCTAAAGTTTCTATTAAAGATTCAGATGATTTTATAAAGCATGAGTATGATAAGTTGTATCGTAAGCTTAGTCGTAAGTATGAGGGTGATGAACTTAAATACAGAATAAAACAAAGAATGTATCAAAAAGGGCTTAATTATAAAGATTTGGATTAAATATAAAATTAAGGATAATTGTCAAATAGTGTGTGTAGACACAAATAAGTGATAATTTATTGAATAGTTAAT
>CANQUW010000013.1 GCA_947627145.1 uncultured Bacilli bacterium | reverse complement strand
AAAGTACTCTTTTGATGTTACTAAAATTACTACACTGACATTTTCTCAAAATGATTTTACTGACATTTTCAAAAAAAATTGACATAGAAAATCGTTACCTATGTAGTTATATCTTCTATTTTATACCATAAAATTTATGCCGAGTAAATTACAAATACTTACTATAATATAAGTGAGGGGTAAAAATATTTAATTTCATAGGAGGTGAGAAATAATAAAAATACTTACTATAATTTGAATACAGAAAGGTTGTGGTGTTATGTGTAAATTAGGAGATATTATAGTAATAAAAAAATTTAAAAATGAAAATGGAGATGTTATACCTAAACATTCATTTGTAGTTATTAACGATGAGAAAAATTTTTTAGAGGGATTGAAATATGATTTTGTTGCAAATATGATGTGTAGTTTTCATGATGATAAACATAAACGTAAAAAGATAAAATTTTTAGAAAATTTACCTGTAGAAGAAAAATTAATTTCTGGGGAAAAGATTAATTCTAAGCAAGGTTACATTAAAGCTGATCAATTATATTATTTTAATAAGAATATTATTAAATATAAGAAAATAGCCCATATAGATGATGAGTTACTTGATGATTTAATACAATTAATTTTCGTTCTAGATAAAAAAGATAAATTAAAAAACATTTCAACAAATTTATGTGATTAATTCAATTAATGATTCCATAAAATTGACAGAGTAAATGTAAAATGTTATATTATAAGTAAATTTTTGATGCTTTTTATTATGATTATTATATATAATATAAGTAGAGGTGATTATGTGAAAAGTTCTAATAAGTCTAAATTTCCTAAAAACTTTTTTCAAAAAAGTAGACATACAATTACTTTTTCAGAATCAATAAAAAATTCTAAGCCTTTTAAATGGAGTGATGAAGTAATAGAAGGAAAAAGTAAAGTAGAAATTAAATCTTTAGAAAAATAAAATTAAAAACGTAGGATATTAATTAGATATTCTACGTTTTATAGTTTTATATATTTCCATTACTACTATAATAGATAATCCTATTAAGAATAGATATAACATATCTATATATGGTACTGTTGTTGTTTTTAAGAAAGTACTTAATATTGGTACTTCCATTATTATTAAGTGAAGGCCAATGGATGCCGCTACTCCAAAAAGTATTAATTTATTTTTGGTGATAGGTATTTTGAAGGCACTTAAAGTTTCACTTCTGCAATTGAATACATGAATATTTTGAATAAATACCATTAATGCCATTATGTATCCACGTGCGATAGTTATATTCATGTGTAAGTGATTTAATAGATAACACCATACTATGAATACTACAAGTCCTATATATAGACCTGATACTATTATATCTATAAGTAGACTTCTATCAAATATAGATGACTTTGGATCTACTGGTTTTTTCTTCATTATACCAGTTTCTGCTCGTTCAAATGATAAAGCAAAATCTTGGATACCATCTGTTACTACATTTAACCATAGAAGTTGTATTGCAACAAGTGGCATAGGCATATCAAAAAGTATTGCAAGACAGAAGAATAATACTTCAGCTAGTCCACAAGAAATTAAGAATAAAATTATTTTTCGAATGTTTGAGTAAGCAATTCTTCCTTCTTTGATTCCTGCAACTATTGATTTAAAGTTATCATCCATAATAATCATTTTAGATGATTCACGTGCTATATCAGTACCACTTCCCATAGCAACACCTAAGTTTGCTGTCTTTAATGCTGGAGCATCATTTACTCCGTCGCCTGTTACCGCAACAAACTCCCCTTGCCTTTTTAGAGATTTTACTATTTCTAGTTTTTCAAGTGGTGTTACTCTAGTAAAGATTATTTTGCTTTTTACAAATTTATCAAAAGCATTTTGTCCTTTTTTTAAGTACTCTTCTACTTCAGCGCCTGTTGTTACATCATCGAAGTTGTCTGTTAAAGTAAGAGACTTTGCAATTGAAAATGATGTTAGTGGATGATCTCCTGTTACCATTAAAACTTTTATTCCAGCATCCATACATTCTTTTATTGATGATACTGCTTCTTTCCTTATTGGGTCAATAAAAGCAACTAAACCTTCAAACTCTAGATTTTTAATATCTTTTTCGGTATAAGTTTCTTTAGATTTTATTTTAGAAGATGCGAGAGCAATTACTCTATAACCTTCTCCAGCAAGAGCTTCATTTTGTTTTATTATATTTTCTTTATCTGCATCTTTACAATATGAAAGTACAACTTCAACTGAACCTTTAATTGTGCAATAAGTTTTATTTTCTTGTTCAAAGAATACTGCAGAATATTTGTTTTCAGATTCATATGGTATTATTTCGAGTGTCTTTATATTCTTAGTATCTACTTTTAATTTTTTAGCAAGTACTAAAAATGCTATATCAATAGAGTCACCTATAAATTCATCTTTTTCTATTTTAGCTTCATTGTTTATAGCACCAAGTAAGCCAATATGATATGCTTTGTCTATATTTTTTCCTTCAACAGTTCCCTCATGAGAATAACCTGTTCCACTTATATTAAAAACTTCCCCATCTGGTAATAATATTTTTTTTGCTGTTTGTTCATTTACTGTTAGAGTTCCTGTTTTATCACTCATGATGGTAGTACAACTTCCTAAAGACTCTACTGAATGTAGTTTTTTAGCAACTACATTTTTCTTAGCCATCTTATTTGATGCGATAGTAAGTGCCATAGTTAAAGCAAGAGGTAATCCTTCTGGCATTGCTGATACCGCAAGAGCAATTACTGATAAGAACACTTCATTTAATGAAACACCTTTACTTATTAAAAGTATTGTTATGAAAAATGCAACTACTAAAACTAGAATACTTATTTGTTTAGAAAGTTTTTCAACTCTTAAAGTTAGAGGGGATTTCTCTTCTTCTGTTTTTGAAAGAGTGTCGGCAATTTTACCTATTTCAGTATCAAGAGATGTTTTTATAACTACTGCTTTTGCTCTACCTTTTACTACAGTAGTTCCAGAAAATAAAATATTATCTTGGTCCGTAATAGAAAGATTTTTTTTAGTTAGTTTTTTATTGTTTTTTTCTACTTCAACACTTTCTCCTGTAAGTATTGCTTCATTTACCATTAAGTTATGTGAATCTATTATTCTCATGTCAGCACTTATTTTATCTCCTGACTCTAAAAGACAAATATCTCCTACTACTAGTTCTTCACTCGTTACTTCTATTTCCTCTTTGTCTCTTATAACTCTAACCATTACAGTTACTAATTTTTCTAATGCTTCTGCGGTGTTGTTTGCTTTATTTTCTTCATAAGTTCCCATTATAACATCGATTATAACTATTAAGAAAATAGCTACTCCATCTATTATTTCTCCTGCTAAAAACGAAAAAATTATCGCAACTATTAATAGTAGAACTATAGGATCTAAAAACTCATTGAAAAATATTTTTAGTATACTTGCTCTTTCTTCTTTAGGAAGAATATTTAATCCGTTTTCTTCTCTTCTTTTTATAACTTCTTCCTTTGTGAGTCCATCTTCAGTTGTATCAAGTTCATTTAACACTTCATCTATTTCTTTATTATAAGTTTCTATTTTAATCAGTCCTTCCTAATTGTATTCATCTTCAATATTTCCAAGTATTTCTTCTATAGCATCTTCCATAGTAAGTATTCCTACTAGCTTTTTATTTTTAGTTATTACAGAAAATAACTCATGCTTCTTTTGCATTTTTCTAAAAATATCATCAATCATCTCATCTTCACTAAACTCTAATACTTTATGAATAAAAGATAATAAATCTATTTGTTTATTAAAATAATTTCTATATATTAAGTCTTTTACATTTATAAATCCTAATATTTTATCATTATCAAGTACTGGAAATCTTGTGAAGTGTGTATTTTTAACTTTGGCAAATATCTCTTTTTTAGTATCTTTTATATCAATGGTAATAACTTTATTTTTCTTAGTCATTATCTCACTTGCAGTTTTATCATTAAACTTAAACACATTTAAAATATAATCCTTTTCCTTTTCTTCTATAGTTCCTTCTTTTTCTCCTACTATAATAAGATTTTTTATATCTTCTTCTGTTAGAGTATCATCTTTTTCTTTTATCTTTAAAAGACGACAAATAAAGTCTGTTGTTTTAGTAAGCAAGTAAATTATAGGATAAAATACTTTAGATATAATATAGATAAAGTCAATTGTTAGGTATGATACTTTTAAAGGATTACTTCTACCTATTTGTTTTGGAACAAGTTCACCAAATATTAAAGTTAAAAATGAAAGGATAATAGTAATTAATATCATTAAAAATCCTTCTGTGAAAGCTGGATTAATTATAAGTACTCCTCTTTCTAAAAGATAATCTGTGAACGTATCACTTGCAAAAGCACTTGCAAGAAAGCCCGCAAGAGTTATACCTACTTGAATTGTAGATAAAAATTTACCTTCTTCATTTTTCATAGAAAGAATTTTTTCCTTCTTCTTGTCTTTTTTATTTTGCAAAGTAAATTTATCAAGAGAAATAAATGCTATTTCACTTGATGATAATATTCCATTAATAAGAATTAATATTAATAAAAGTAATACCTTTATAATCATACTCTCCTCCTACACTTCTTTAAATTTATTATCTATTATTGAATATAAATAAGTAGATACATCTTTTTTAGTTTTTTCTTCTATTGCATTTTTATATCCATTTAACTGATCTATATAATGTTTGTCTTCAGTATCTTTTAATTTGTAATCTATTATAATTATATTGTTATCATTTTCTATCATCAAATCTATTATACCATGAGATATATCACTTCCGCTACTTTTTATGAATTCGTATTCATGATAGAATTTTCCGTTTATATTTTCTTTTATAATTTTACTATTTAAAAATCTTTCTACTAGTTGTCTTTCACTTTTATTTATATTTTCTAAATTAGGATTTTTAAAGTCTAACATTTCAAATATTTTATGAATGGACGTTCCTTTTTCTAACTTCTTTTTATCGTCTTTTGAATATAGTGTCATAGACTCTTTTGAGTATCTTACATCTTTTAGTTCTTCTTTAGTATAATTAATTTCTTTTACAGTAAAGTTATCATAGTCTTTTACTTTTAATATGTTTGTTAGTGTTGTATTTTGAAAATCCATAGTAGCATTACTTTCTACAACTTCTGTGTATTTATCAAGAGGTATACTAATACTTTCTAAGATATCATAAAAACTTTTATATTTTAACTGGGTTGAAATAGTTGTATCGTTTTGATATTTTTCAAAAGTTGGACAAACTATTATCATTTCTTCCTTAACACGAGTTAGGGCAACATATAAAAGTCTTATTTTTTCGCTTATCTCTTCTTCTATGTTTTTCCTCATCGCAAGGGTTTTTAGAATAGTTGGTTTGTAAAAGTCATCTACTTTAGGAAGTATTATTCCATACTTTTTGTTATAGATTATTCTTTCTCTTAGTTCACTAAAATTAAATGATTTTTTAAATCCTGCGAAGTAGCATACAGGAAAACCTAGTCCTTTTGATTTATGGATTGTCATAATAGTTACTGAATTATTATCTTCTGTTTCAGTAGAAAAGTTAAGACGTATTTCACTTTTTAAAACTGTATCTAGATAGTCTAAGACATCATCTAATGTTTTTCCAAGAGATGCGAAGTCACTTACAAATTTCATAATATATTCAAGTCGCGTTCTTTTTAGTTTTATATCAGTTGTAGTAATTAATTTTTCTTCATAACAAAACTCATCTATTATTTCTTCTAGAATTTCACTTAATGTTTTTTCTTCTATTTTTTTACTTATTTTAAAACATTTAACGTAGATATCACTATCTTTAAAATTATTATCTACAAAATATGAAAATATTTCTTCATCACTTAAATTAAATAAGAAACTTCTTGCAATACTTACAAAAGAATAACGAAACTCGCTGTTATATTTCTTTTTACTAATTAAAGAAATTAGTTTAAATATATTTTTAATTACTAGGATATCATCTTCTCCTGTTAGACTTTCATCTTTTGAGATAGTACAAGGTATTTCCAAATAATCTAGGACTTTTTTATATAAAGCAAAGTCACTACTTCTATCAAGTAAAATTGTAAAATCAGAGTATTTAGCATCTCTAGTATTACTACTTCCTGCTTTATACACTTGATATTTATCATCTACTTTTTTCTTAATATCTCGTCCTATTATAAATGCTTCCTCTACTGAATTATCAAACCCATCACTTTTTTCATAAGTTTTTATTTTGAAGTTATAGTTTTGATTTGTTTTTCCCTCTTCTTCATAAGTCTTATTTCCAAAGAGCATTTGATGAGATGTAGTGTAATCTGCACCTCCTATATCAAGAGACATTATTTTATTAAATACTAAATTTATGTTATCTAAAACTTCCCTTCGACTTCTAAAGTTTTTATTTAAATCAATCTTAATACCACCTTCTCCTTTTGAATATTTATCATATTTATCTTTAAATATTTTGGGATTGGCATTACGAAAACGATATATAGATTGTTTTATATCTCCAACCATATAAACATTATTATTTTCGATACTTGATATAAATAATTCTTGTAAGTCACTTGTATCTTGATATTCATCTATTAATATTTCATGGAAATTATTTTTTAACTCAGAACGTACATCTTCATTTTCTAATACTAATTTAATTGCAAAATGAAAAACATCATTAAAATCATATAAGTCCTCATCACGTTTATATTTTTCTAGTTTTAAATATAAACTTTTTAATATATCTCTAAATACTTTGGTATTCTCTTTAGTATCAAGTATTTCTTTTTTTATAGTGTCTATATCTTCATAATAAGTAAGATTTTTTACTTCATCTAGCACATCTTTCAAAGTCCCTTTTAAATTTTTTAATTCTTCTTCTGTGTTTCTAGGAACAGCTGGTAATCTAAAATCTAATGATTTTTTTATTTCATCATAAGTTTTAGCATTTAAAAAATTACTTAATACATTATAAAGTTTTTCCATGTATGTAGAATCAAAACCTAAAGATAATTCTCTTAAAATATTTTTTACTTCTTCTTGTTTTGTATTTAGTATTTTTAAATAATCATCTATATAAGAGTTAATCATATCTTCTGTAAAGTAATCTTCTATAGAATCTAAAAACTTTAAAACATCATTTTTTAATAATATATTTTTAAAAATACTAGTAATCATCTTTTTAATACTATCATCACTTTTAAGACAAAAGTCATTCATAAAGTTTAAGAAAGAATCATCTTTTTTTAGATAAAATTCATCTAATACTTCATCTAGTAATTCTTCTGTTTTTATAGTAATAAGTGCTTCTTCTGTGATGCTTACTTTACTCGTAATATTTAAAATATAATGATATTTTTTTACAATTGATAAAGCAAAACTATCAAATGTTGTAATATAGGAAGAATCAATTAAAGATATTTCTTCTTGTTTTCTTTCTTCTGATAATTTAGAATCATTTATAATTTTTTCTCTAATTCTTCCTTTCATTTCACTTGCAGCAGCATTTGTAAAAGTTAAGACTAATAGATTGTTTATGTGAACTCCATTTCTTAATTTTTCGATTACTCTCTCTGAAAGCACTTCTGTTTTACCACTGCCAGCTCCAGCCGATACTATAATGTTACTACCTGTTTTATTTATTGCTTGTAGTTGTTCTTCTGTCCATCTATTTGCCACTTTTACACCTCCTCATCTAAAAATGATAAGTCTTTTTTCTTTTCTAAAATTTCTTCATCACTTTCCTTTTTAAAACATAAATCTTTATAAGTACAAAAAGCACAAGAAATATTTTTCTTATCTATTATTTTAGGATTTATTTTAAACTTTCCATCTATTATATTATCTATTGCTTCATTTAACTTCATATCAGTAAATTTTAACATTTTATAAACATCTTCATCACTTAATAATTTAGAAAATCTATAAAAACCATTATTTGTTTTCTTTAAACTTTTTATATACATACTATCTTCATAAGTATTATCAAACTTTTCTAAAATTTCTTCATTATCTGTTGAGTAACCAATTAATTTTAATTTATCTCTTTTTTCTTTTTCTTCATTAGTTTTTGGAGTAAATGTAGTTTTTGGTTGCAAGATCTTTTGATAATACATTCCTGTAAATATAGGACTTTCAAAGACACTACTTTTGGATACTAAATATAAATATATTGGTAGTTGCATATTTATTCCATAATAAATATTATTAAGGGATGTATCAGGATTTCCTGTTTTATAATCAATTACACTAAAATAAGTATCATCTATATTTTTATCTACCATTAGTTTATCTATAGAGCCTTTAAAATTAATAGGAATTTCTTTATCGAAGGCAATACCTAATTCTTTTTCATAATACTCTTCTTTAAATGATGTGTAATGTTCCTGCTCTAGAAGTTTTTCCATTAACTCTTTAAAATCATCTTTTAAATTTTCTAAAAAAAATTCTTCTTTTAAAGATAGTTCTTTATCTTTTAGAAAGTCTTGCCAAGCATTATTAAAATTAAAATATTCTTCTTTCATTATAGAAAGTAAATAATGATAAAGACTACCAATAAGAGTTTGAAAAGAATCTTCAAACGGATCTATTTTTAAAATATATTTTATATAAAACTTAAAAGCACATAAATTATAACTATTAATACTAGTGTAGGATAATGTCATTGGTTTTTTTATGTATTCAAGTAATTTTTCTTTTGTAATACCAGTAAACTCATTACTATAAGTGTTATAAGGTATATTTTTATAATGATTATATAAAGTATGAAGACTTTTACTTTCTTTATTATATTTACGATAATAATCTAAATACTCTGATAGTTTTAATTTATTATAAATATTTGAATAGTTATAGTTATCTATATTTATATCTTCTACTTCTAAATTGTAATCGTTTATAAGAGTAGATTTATTATACAAACTAAAATCACTTCTATCTTTATAAGAAATAGATAAGTTTTTTATATTGGATAAAATATTTATAAAATTATTTTTCTTTATTTCATTTTTTTCTTTTGTTGTATATAATTCTACTTCATCTTTTATATTATCAGTAATAAAATCTTCGTCTTTATATAGTTTTGGTAGATGATCTTCGTTAAATCCAAGTACAAATACATATTCATCATCTTTTATACTTCTCTTTTCTATATCGATTACATTAACCGCATCATTATATACTGTTTCATCTAAATAAGTATTTTTAAGTTTTTCTTTTAATAAAGTATTATAGTTTTTACTATCCTCTACTTCTACTAATGAATTTATAACATCAATTAGTTTCTTTGTAACACTACTATCATTTTTTATTTCTAATTTTTTTGTTTTTAAATAATCACTTACTATTTTAGTAGAATATATACTTCTTTTATTTTTTATGTTTATAGGTATATTAAAATATGTAAATATTCTTTTAACTAAATAATTATAATCATCATCAAACTGTATAAATATTTTATTTAAAGGTATTTTTTCTTCTGTTAGTTTTATAATACTTAAAGCAGTATATACTACTTCTTCTTCTAATGTGTTAAAGTGTTTTACAGAAAAGTTAATATCTTTTTTTTCTAAATTAATAAAATGAGTATTATAATTAGTTAAAATATTTTTTAAATATTTTTCTTGTCCACAGTAATTTTTAACTATTATAGTTTTATTTTTTAAATAATCTTTAAATAATTTATTTTCTATAAGTAATTTATTGGAAAGTAGATCTTGCTTTATCCTTTTTAATTCATTTAGTTTAGAATGAGTATAGGTTTTATCCAAATCTATAAAATATAAATTATTTAAATAAACTTTACATACATCATAATGATATTTATATTTATTCATTATATAGTCAATTGCAGGAACATCATATGAAAAAAAATAGTTATCTAAAAATTCTTTTTCTGTCATAAACTTTATATTATATAAACTATTTTCTAAAGAAAGACTATCTAATATATTCAACTTTTCACTATTTGGAGTGAGTATTAATATTTCTTTATCTTTATATTTTTCTAAGTTCATATCTACCACCAACTTTACTAATTATTATTATAAAATATAAACTTATAAAAGTGAAGATATTAAATTTATTTTATTACTCTTGATGTCGAAAATTTCGACCTCAAGTTTAGTCCATCTTAAATTATGTTTAATATTTTATTTAATATTTTATTATCTTCTTTTTAATACTTTGTGTTTTGTACTACTTGGCATATTACTCTCCTTTTTGTTTATTATTCCATTATCTTAAAATATATAATATATTTTGACAAAGTTTGCTTATTGTGATATATTATTTATAGAGAAAGACCCAGAGGCGCCGTTTTTAACGGAAGAGCCTACAATTCAGGGTCTTTTTCTTTTTGCTAATTTACCAATGTTATATATCGTATTTATATTTCCATTTTTTCCTACTGACATTGTTATTTTATAATAGTTTCCATCAAAGTTCTCAAAAAATGCATTTCTATAATCAAATCCATTTTTAGCAAAAGGATGGTTCTTGGTATCTACTATAGCTGTTTTATTTATTTTCTTTGAAATTTTCGCTAGTTCATCTATGTGTACTTCCGCTATTAATTTCACTTTAAATTCCTTATCACTCATATAGCGTCTTTTTTGATTAGCATCTAAATAAAAGTTTCTAAACTTTGCTTTACCTGCAGTGTCTTTTGTAATAGTTAACACTTCTCCATCCAGCGCAATGACTTTTACGTCTTTTCCTTTTCTAATTTGTTTATTAATATAATTTTCTGCTTGCTTTCTCCAAATTGATGAATCGTTACCTGTAATAACTTTTCTATTAGCTTTTATATATTCCCCTTTTGAATTTCTTTTTATGTTATTTGATTTTTTTAGCGTTTTTGTACTACTTGGCATGTGTCCTCCTTTTGCTTAAAATTTAATCAGTAAAATATGCAACAAACAATCAGGTTGTGCTTGCTGACTTTAGTTTCTCAAATTTTACTTTCATATATTATATACTAGAAAAATTATAAGTATAAGTTGCAATTTTGACAAAAAATAAAAAAAAATAAGTAAATTTCTTACTTATTCTTCGATTTCATTAAACATACGTTTTCTACGTGATATGTATTTTTAAACATATCGAATGGTTTAATATGACATATCTCATAATACTCCGTTAAACACTTTAAGTCTCTTGCCAAGGTTACTACATCACAAGATACATATATTATGTTTTGTGGTTTTTGTTTTAATAAAGTATTTATTACCTTTTTATCAAGTCCGTTTCTTGGAGGATCTACTATTACAGTATCATATTCTTCATTTAATTTTGGATATATTTCTTCTGATGCTCCTTCTATGAACTCTATATTTTCTACGTTATTTAATTCTTTATTTTTATTTGCGGACTCTATACTTGATTTAACTTTTTCTACTCCAGTTACATTTTCTACATAATCTTTTATATATATACTTATCGTACCAGTACCACAATATAAATCTAATACGTTTTTTGATTTTACTTCTTTTAGAGAGTTTACTATTTCTTCATATAAAAGTTCTGTTACATATTTATTTACTTGGAAGAAGTCATTCTTTGTTATTATATATTTTTTATTACCTATGTTAGATATAATTTCTTTATTTTCATTATCTATATCTATTAAAATATCATCTGTGTTATTAGAGACTCTTACCATAATAGTTTTTATATTTTTTTCTTTTACGATTGTTTTAAGAGTTGGTATTAAATTATTTATTCTATCATCTAGATTTAGACATTTATTTATTTCTATTAATTCATGAGTTCCTTTTTTATAAAAACCTAATTTTTTATTTTTTACATGAAACACTACTTTGTTTCTATATCCATCTTTTTTTACACTTACTATGGGAAGTATTTTATTTTCATCAATATTTGCAAATCTAGTTAGAACTTCCTTTACTTTGTTCTCCTTAAAACTTTCTTGCAAGCTACTATTCATATGACGAATATCACATCCACCACATTCATTATAATAAGGACAACTACTTTCTACTCTCTTACTACTTTCCTTTATTATATTTATTACTTTTCCTTCTAGAAACTTCTTTTTTTCTTTTATTATTTCTATATCTACAACTTCATCAGGTAAAGCTTTTTCTATAAAACATATTTTTCCATTAATATGAGCAATACCACGACCAAAGTGATCTAGTTTTTCAATTAATACTTCCATTTGTATCACCTATCTAATTATATCAAAATAATATTAATAATTCTATAAATTTTGTTTTTCTTACCATACTAATATTAGGTGATATTATGATACTTGTTAATTATTTAAAAAAGAAACTTAATAGTGGAGATTATATATTTAAAGATATTACTGTAAAAAATAAAACTCTACATTTAATATTTAATGAAGTACTTACTGATAGTTTAATGATTAATGACTTTGTACTTAGAAGACTTATGAATATTAAAAATAAAAAAGATTTTAAAACTTTAGAAAATATACTTCCAGATACTAATGTAATATCTATTAAAAGTAAAGATATTATATACTACGTTAATTATGGTTTCGTAGTTATTATTTGTAATAGAAATTTAATTTATGCAGTTGAATTAAAAGCTGATCTGTCTCGTGGTATTAATACAATTGAAAGTGAAATTACTGTTAAAGGACCTAAAGACTCTTTTAATGAAAACTATAATACTAATTTAGGACTTATTAGAAGAAGAATAAAGTCTGAACATTTAAAAGTTGATTCTTTAGAGATTGGTGTTTCTACTAAAACTAAAGTTGGTATTTTATATATGGATAATATTTGTGAAGAAAGTTTAGTTACTGATGTCAAAAATCGACTTAATACTATTGATATAGATGGTATTATAGACTCAACATACTTGAAGAATAATTTAGAAGATAAGAGTTTATTTCCAACAATTATTACAACAGAAAGACCTGATAAAGCATCTATGGCTCTTTTAGAAGGTAAAGTATGTTTAGTGGTTGATATGAGTTCAGGAGTTATTATACTTCCACAGTTTTTTATAGATTTCTTTCATACTACAGATGATTATTATCAGAAGTCTATTAATACTACATTTATTAGAATACTTAGACTAATTGCTTTTATTATTTCTATATTTTTACCAGCCTATTATATCGCACTTATTACTCATAATCAGAATGCTATACCTGTTAATTTACTTCTCAATTTAAAATCTAGTCAAACTAATACACCTTTTCCTATTTTTATAGAAGCTATTATGATGATTATTTCTTTTGAAATTTTAAAAGAATCAGATATTAGAATGTCATCTACTACTGGTTCTGCCATCTCAATACTTGGTGGTCTTGTGTTGGGGGATGCTTTAGTTAATGCTGGTATTATGTCACCTATGATGATTATTGTTGTTGCTTTATCTGCGATTAGTGGACTTGTATTTAATGAAATAGAAATAGTTAATGCCATCCGTAATCTAAGATTTATACTAATTATTTTATCTGCCCTACTTGGAATATATGGTATATATTTAGCGTTTATCTACATTATCGCAACTCTTACATCATTAAAATCATTTAATAAACCATACCTTTTTCCTTTTTCTCCGTTTAACTTTTTAGAACAAAGAGATTCTATTATTAAAACAGATAATAATATAAAATATAGAAATCCTCTACTTACTCATAATATAAAACGTGGGAGGTATAAATGAAAAAACTTATTACTTTATTTTTTATTTCTTTATTTCTAACAGGATGTCTTGGCTATAATGAACTAGATAATCTAATGATTATTAATGATATCTATATTAATAAAAATTATATGATATTAAATGAAGTAATTGCAGATAGAGATAATACTATAAATAAGAAATATAAAAAATATAAGATTAGTTGTAATTCTATAAATAAATGTTTTGATAGATTTAATAGTTTTCCAAAAAAAATATATTTATCTCATTTAAATAATATTATAATTAGTCCTAATATAAAAAAAGATGATTTATATAAACTTATAAAAAACTTTAGTAAAGTAAAAGAATTAAGAGAAGATTTTTATATAGTATATAGTAAGAGTTCTAAAATAAATAATTCTTTATTAGAAACATATTTAGATAATAATAAGAAATCTATTACTTACTATGATTTAGAAAAATCATTTTTTAATAAAGATAAAATATATATACCTTTAATTACTTATAAAAATAATAATATAAATACATCTAAATTTATAAAGATAGATTGGAGAGATTATGAAAAAAGCTGATATATCATTTTTTGCATTAGTATTTTTTATAACTAGATGTTTATTTAATTTAGTTAAAAGTCCTAATCTTTATTTTACTATTGCATTATTTCTTCTTATTGTAATACTTTTAATACTTATTAGTAGAATTAATATTAAAGTACCATATATACTTTCTATTATTTATATAATAATTGGTGTATTTATAATAGATAGTATGTCTAGTTTTATAAAACTTAATTATTTTACTAATATAAGTTCTTTTATAATTAAAATACCATTACTTATACTTATATATATTATGATAAGTAAAAATTATTCTATTAAAGATACTAGTGAAATATTATTTTTTATATTTTTAATAGTGTTTATAGTAGTTATAGTTAATTCTATATTGTATGTTAAACCAGATAATATAGTTAAGTTTGTTAGTAATACTAATATGAATTTTAATTATAGTCATTTAATTCCTATAATGAGTATTTTTATATTTTATGGATTAAAGGATGATTATATAGATACTAGAAGTATTATAGGATATTTTACTTTATCTATATTTACTATCTTTATAGAGCAAATTATGGTTAATGGTGTATTAGGTGTTAATGTAGTTAATCATTATTTATATCCAACTAGTAAGTTAGTTAGTAAAATGCCTTTCTTTAGTTTTAGTAATAGACTTGATTATTTATTTAGTTTAGTATTTTTATTTGAAGGAACAGTTACTCTTACATATATGCTTGATAAAATTAAAAAAGAAAAGAAATTATTTCTTTTCTTTGGTATTATAATACTTACTATATTTTAATTATTAATTACTGAACAAGCATAACCTGAGTTTTCATAGAATGCTCTTTGTAGAGATAGAGATTGTACTCTTAAAGTTAAATTATCAGGAATAGTTTTATATGTATAATTTTTCATTTCTATTTGAAATTGATGAGATGTATCTGCTTCATTTGCTTGTATATTAGGAATAGCTTTTAACAATTCTATTTCCGCAAGAGTATTATCTTGTACTTGGTGTGTTGTATCTGTTGTTTGAGGTTGTACAGCTTGATTAGTAGTTTCATCATTTTGTGGTTGTGTTGTATTGTTAGTTGTTGTATCAGTAGTATTATTATTTTGAGATACTATATAACTTAAAGTTATTTTAGATACATCATTATTTTGGTATATTGTATTTACTGTAATACTATATCCATCAGTTGAAGTTTTACGACAAGATAGAGAAGTAACGCTACTTGTTTTTTTTGTAGTATCAGTCTCACTATTACTTTCAGATTCTTCTTCTTTTGGAAAAAGCATTCTAAAAGTTGGTGGTAACGCTATTAAAAGTATTAATATTAGCATTACTAATATAACTAATAAATTACTGTCCTTTTTTTCTTTTTCCCTTTTTGCCATAACTTGCTCCTTAGTCTATATCTAATACTTCTATATCACTTTCTTTAGATTCTTGTTTTTTATCATCGTCTAAATCTTCTATATTCTCGTTTGGTTTTATATCTTCAGCCTCTTCACTTTTTAAGTTGTTATCTACTTGTTCTTCAGAATTGTTTTCTATTGGTTCTTCTACTACTACAGGAATAGGACTCTCACTTTCATCTTCAACTTTTTCAGTTTGTGGCTCTTGTGGTGTTAGTGGAATTGGTGGTGTTTCTTTTTCTAATGGTACAGATTCCACCTCAGTAATAGTAGGTTCTGAAGAATTTATATTATCATCTTCTGTTTCTTCTTCAGGTTCATCATTAGAATTTATTTCATTATTGTTATTATCATTTTCTCTTTTGTTCTTATATGCTAGGAACATTTTAATCCAGCGAGCACCAGTAGAAACTAAAAATATAAATGGTATAATTGGTGATAGATAAACTATATATATTAAATTAGTTTTATCAACTGGTCTTCCGGCAATAGAATTATGTAGTGATACTACAAAACTTAAAGCAATTGCAAAAAGTGCTGCCGATAAAATAATACACATTAAATAACTCCAGAAATTAATTGTATAATTATATTTTTCTGTACTATGATCTTTTTCTTTACCAGCATATATTACTAGTCCAACTACAACTATAAGTAAGACTATAAATACAGGTATTAAAATATAATTAAATACCTCTTTTAAATAGTCAAAACTATAGGATACCTTTAATTCTTCCATATATTATCACCTATTATAAATAATATCATAAATAGCTCTTATTTTCAAGAACTAAAAGATGTAAATAGACACAAACTAGAATAGATAATTTTATTTTAATTATAAAAAACATTTTCAGATTAATGTAATCTAAAAATGTTTTCAGACTGTTGACAAATAGGTAAATAAAACTACTTATTTGTCTTTTTGTATGTAGAAACTAATAATCTAGGGTTA
>CANQUW010000012.1 GCA_947627145.1 uncultured Bacilli bacterium | reverse complement strand
CATAATAATACCCTCCTTTATAATATAGTATTTCACTCGCATGTATAACTTTACCACAAAAGTTAACGAAAGTCAAATAAAACCTATATTTTGCTTAGTGTTTGTGATAAAATAATGACATAAGGAGGGAAGATATATGTATACACCACTTAATGTTAAAAGTAATTATTCACTTTTAAGTTCTTTACTTACAATAGATGATATTATAGATTATTCTGTTTCAGCTAATCTTTCCTCTGCAGTACTTTGTGATAATAGTATGTTTGGTATGATGGAATTTTATCATAAATGTAAAAATAAAAATATTAAACCTGTTATTGGACTTGAAGTAAAATTAAAAGATAATTTTATTTGTTTGTTTGCTAAAGATTATAATGGCTATAAAAGTCTTATTAAACTTTCTACAATTCAAAGTGAAAGAGAAGTTGTTGTGGATGATTTAAAACAATTTAATAAATCTTTAATTTTAGTTATTCCTTATAAGTCAATTTCTTTAAAAGATGAAATAACTTTATATTTTGATGATGTTTATTATGGTTATAGTAATAAAAAGGAAGAAGAGGAGTTACTTTTAGATAGTAATTGTGTAGTGTTTTTTAAAGAGTGTTTATATAAGGAAAAGAAAGATGCAGATTTACTTAATTTTATATATAGAATAAGAGATGGTAAAACTATTAGTGATGATATTTCTTATGATGTAGATGGTAAAGAATTAAATATACATGATGTTGTTTTAAAGAGTAGTGATATAGGTCTTATTAATATAGAGAAAATTATTAGTAGTTGTAATTTTTCTTTTCCTAAGAGTGAGTTACTTCTTCCAATATTTAAACTTGATAAAGATGTATCAGCAGATTCTTATTTATATAGTTTGTCTTTAAAGGGTCTTTCTAAAAGGCTAGGAGGAAATATAAGTAAAAAGTATAAAGATAGACTTATGTACGAACTTTCTGTTATAAAAGAGATGGGGTTTGCTAACTACTTTTTAGTTGTATATGATTTTATATTTTATGCTAAACGTCATAATATTTTAATTGGACCAGGACGTGGTAGTGCTGCTGGTAGTTTAGTATCTTATTCTATTGGGATAACTGATATTGATCCAATTAAATATGATTTGCTTTTTGAAAGATTTTTAAATCCTGAACGTGTTACTATGCCTGATATTGATACTGATTTTCCTGATGATAAAAGAGGAGAGGTAATTGACTATGTTATAGAAAAATATGGAGTTAAGAATGTAAGTGGTATTGTTACTTTTGGTACTATGGGTGCAAAACAAGTTTTAAGAGATGTTGGTAGAGTTATGAATGTTCCTATTTATAAACTAGATAGAGCATGTAAATTTATTCCGGCATTTACTCATCAAACTCTAAACGATATTTATAAAGAAAATAAAAATTTTAGGGCAGTAATTAATGCTGATAATCAGTTAAAGAAAGTATATAGTACTTCTCTTGCTTTTGAGGGATTTCCTCGTCATACATCAAGTCATGCTGCAGGTATTGTTATGTGTGAGAAGCCACTTGATGAAGTTGTACCGCTTGTTTATAATGAGGGAATGTATCAGACTGCATTTTCTATGGAATTTTTAGAAGAATTAGGACTTTTGAAAATGGACTTTTTAGGTCTTAAGAATTTATCTTTAATTTCTAATATATTAAATGATATAGAAAAAAATTATGGAAAAAGGATTAATTTTTCTGATATACCTCTTGATGATAAAAAGACTATAGAATTATTTAGAAAAGCTGATACTACTGGTATATTTCAATTTGAATCTACTGGTATGAGAAATTTTTTAAGTAGACTTAAACCTGATACTTTTGAAGATGTTTTTGCCGCAATTGCATTATTTAGACCAGGTGCTGCTCCTAATATTGATCCTTATATTAGACGTAAGCATGGGGAAGAGAAGATTACTTATTTGGATCCGACTTTAAAAGAAATTACAAAAGATACTTATGGTATTTTAATTTATCAAGAACAGATTATGCAAGTGGCTAATATTTTTGCTGGGTATACTTTAGGAGAAGCTGATATTTTAAGACGTGCGATGAGTAAGAAGAAGTTTGACCTTTTAAAAAGTGAAGAGGAAAAATTTATAAAAAGAAGTATTGCAAGAGGACATGATGCTACTCTTAGTAAAAAGATATTTGACCTTATTTTAAACTTTGCAGGATATGGATTTAATAGATCTCACTCTGTTGCGTATTCTATTATTGCTTATAAGATGGCTTATTTAAAAGTTAGATTTAGTCATGAGTTTTATAGTAATTTACTTAGTAATGTTATTGGTATTGAATCTAAGACTTATGAATATATAATGGAAGCTCGTAGTCGTAATATAGAAGTAGTAAAACCTGATATTAATATAAGTAGTAGACGTTATATTGTTTATGATAATAAAATATATTTTCCTTTTTCTAATATAAAATCAGTTGGAACAGTAGCGTCAGCTCAGATTATTAAAGCAAGAGGAGATATGCCATTTAGTGATATTTATGATGCTATGAGTAGACTTGTAGTTGAACATGTAGGTGAAAAGGTAATTGAGGCTTTGATATATGCTTCTTGTTTTGATAAATTTGGTTATAATAGAAGTACTTTAATTCATAATTTATCTGCTCTTGTTAATTATGCTAAAATTACTGTTGATATAGATCCATCTTTAGTAATGAGACCTGATATAGAAGAGAAGTCTGAGTTTAGTGATGAGTTTTTACTTGAAAAAGAAAAAGAAATATTTGGTTTTTATTTATCGGCTCATCCTGCACAAAAATATAGAGGTGAAGTTAAAGATGCTATATTTGTAGAAGATATAGATAAATATTTTAATAAAAATGTTATAAGTTTGGTACTTGTTGATAAAATTAAAACTATTAAAACTAAGAAGGGAGATTCTATGTCTTTTGTTACTGGTAGTGATGAGACAGGCTCTGCAGATTTTACTTTTTTCCCTGATACTTGGAATGAATATAATTTTATACAAAGAGGAGATGTTTTGAAAGTTCAAGGTAGAGTAGAGAGACGTCTTAATAAGTATCAAATTATTGTTTTAAATATTAGAAAGTTAAATGAGGTAAAGGATGAAGAAGGATAGAATTTATATAGTTACTTTGATTGGTATAATAATTGATTTTTTTGTTAAATATATTGTAAAAAATAATATGGTTCTTTTAGAAAGAATTACTGTTATTCCTAAATTTTTCTCTTTATATTATGTTGAAAATAGTGGTGCTGCTTTTAGTATGCTTGAAGGAGCTTCTTATATATTTGTATTTATTAGTATTGGAGTTTTGTTATATCTTTTGAATTATATAAATAAAAATTATAAAAGTTTTAGTTTAGTTACTTCTATTACATTAGGTTTTATAATGTCTGGGATAATAGGGAACTTAATTGATAGACTTTTATATGGAAAAGTAACTGACTTTTTAGCATTTAATTTATTTGGATGGAATGCTCCTGTATTTAATATTGCGGATATATTTATTGTATGTGGAGTTTTAGTGTTTATCATAGATAGTTTTATATTGGAAAGGAGTAATTATGGTAGTAGAAGAAAGTAATGGGGAAAGAATTGATAAGTATTTATCAAATAATACTGATATGTCTCGTAGTAAGATTCAAAAACTTATTGAGAAAGAAAATATTTTAGTTAATGGGAAAAGTGTTAATAGTAGTTATAAAGTAAAAGTAGGAGATAATATTGAAATTAAGGAAATAGAAGAAGAGGTGCTTGATGTAAAACCCGAAAATATTTCATTGGATATAGTTTATGAAGATGATTATTTAATGATTATTAATAAAAAAAGTGGAATGGTTGTACATCCTGCAGTGGGGCATTATAGTGGTACTCTTGTTAATGCAGTTTTATATCATTTAAAAAAATCCTCATCTAAAGATATTCGTGCTGGTATTGTTCATAGACTTGATAAAGATACTAGTGGTTTAATGGTAGTTGCTAAAGATGAAAAGACTCATGAGGCTCTTGCACAAATGATTAAAGATAAAAAAATTAAAAGGCATTATCTTGCATTGGTTGAAGGTGTTATAATGCATTCTACTGGAAAGATTGATGCTCCTATTGGAAGAGATCCTATGAATCGCCAAAAGCAAGCAGTTGTGGAAAATGGTAAGAATTCTGTTACTAATTTTAAAGTTTTAAAAAGATTTAAGAATGCAACACTTGTAGAGTGTATTTTAGAGACTGGACGTACTCATCAAATTCGTGTTCATATGAAATATATTGGACATCCTGTTATAAATGACCCAGTTTATTCTAAGAAAAAAGCAAGTGACTTTGGTCAAATGCTTCATTCTAAATCGATTGAATTTATACATCCTATTACTCATGAACATTTATACTTTGAAGTAGAGCCACCACGTGAGTTTTTGGAAAGAATAAAAATGGAGGAAAAAAGTGAATAAAGAAGTAGATAATGGTGTTAAGAAATTTTTTATAATATTTTTAGGGTTCATTGTTGTGTTGAATATTCTTTCTATATTATTATTTAGTCATAGTTTATTTTATTATTTTACTAATGTAGTTGGAACTTACGGTTGGGGTGATAATGATACTTATAATAATATTTTGAAACATTCTATGAGTGGAAAATGTTTTATTCCAATAATATTGGTTTGTTTTTGCTTGTTTTTAATTTTTACAATTAAACACGTAAAAAGATATAGAAGATATATATATCCAATTATGTATATAGTATTTTTGTTTATTTTGGAGTTTATAGTTTTATGTTTTTTTAAAGAATGTTTGTCTTATATGCAGACTGTTTCAGCTGGGGTGTTAACTGCTTTATATGGTGTAAGACCTTATATTCCTGTTTTTTATCCGTTTAGTTTTATAAGTTGTATCATATATAGTTTTTTAATAACTATTGGAAATATATTTGATAATAAGAGTGTTGGTAAGAAAAATTCTTTGTATGTGATAGTTATAAGTATGATTTTATCTTTTATAATAGTTGTTTTAATTGGAACGATTGTTGGCATTATATTATCTAACATTTAAAATATATATTGTAACTGAAAGGACTGTTGCAAAAAGACTTAAGAGTACATACATATTTAAATATTTTGTACTTTTTTCATTTATACTTCCAGTTTCTTCATATAAGTAAAGGGTAGATATAAAAGTTGCAAGAGTTGATACAAATCCTAGAAAGGGACTTCTAAGTAAGAAAAATACTGGTTGAAATGACTCATTTAATAGATAATTTATTAGTAAAGTTTTTTTATAAGAAATAGGTACATCTTTTAATTTGAAATTGTGAATTTTTAATATTTGATAAATACTTATACCAATTAATATATAAGTTATAGTCCAAGCTATGCTAAAAAATATTGGTGGTGGTGTAAAGAATGGTAAATTTAGACTATTATAGAAATTTTTATCAATTGGTACCAATGAAGATAAAAACCATGGTATTATACATAAAATTAAAATAAATAATTTTTTCAAAGATATCACCTCTTTTCTTATTTTATGTTTTGTTATATAATAATATTAGTAAAAAAGGAGGAAATTGTAGTGGATGCAAATATAGAAGGACTTTTAGATGATAAAAATATTATGATTATGAAACTTTTACATTACTTCATTACAGAGAAAAATTATAATCCTATTATTTTACAAGGGGCTGAAAATGAGATTTGGCTTGAAAATATGGATGAAGATTATAAGATAGTTCGTATTGTTTCTAATTATATTCATAATGATGAACAATTTAATTTTGATATATTTAAAACACGTAGAATTATGAGTAAAATAAAAGTTAAGACTTTGTCTTTTAATATAAATACATTAAGTATATTTTTAGATCTTGGAGACAATGTAAGTATGGATGAGGATGTTAAAAATATAGATTGTATTAGTGTTAGTGATGAGGATGATTTAAATCATAATTCTATAGTTAAAAATAAATTTCCTGATTTAGTTGGTAAGATGAAATATACTGAAGAGGGAATGGATTTATTTGTTAAAATTACTAATGATATTAATAAACATAATAAAAGTGATGCTGAACAAGTTGAGGAAGTTTTTGCTCCTAAGTATCCTGTTATTACTATATCTTTAATAGCTATTAATATTATTTTATATATTTTACCAATGTTATTTAATGTTTATGATCAAGAGATAAATTATTTCGCATTATATTCACCATATGTAAGAGCAGGTGAGTATTATAGACTTTTAACTTGTGCATTTTTACATGGTAATATATTTCATTTGTTGTTTAATTGTTATGCTTTGTTTGTAATTGGTAGTCAACTTGAGAGTTTTGTTGGTAAGACGAAGTATTTACTTATTTATCTTTTTAGTGCACTTAGTGGAAGTTTGATGTCAATTGTATTTATGAGAAATGGAGTATCAATTGGTGCCTCTGGTGCGATTTTTGGACTTATGGGTGCGATTGTTTATTTTGGATATCACTATAGAGTTTATTTAGGTAATGTTATTAAAAGTCAGATAATTCCTTTAATTGTAATTAATCTTGTGCTTGGATTTATGATGAGCGGTATTGATAATTTTGCTCATATTGGAGGACTTATTGGAGGATTTTTAATTACAATTGGTTTAGGTATAAAGTATAAGAGTAGTACTTTTGAAAAAGCTAATGGCTTAATTATTTCTATTATTTATGTTTTATTTTTAGCATATATGGCAATTTGTGTTGGATAAAGTTTGCAACTATCAAAATAAAATGTTAGAATATAGTTAAGTATAGGGAGGATGTTTATGTCTTATGATAAAACTAATTTATTTGTAATTGAATCTGATCATAATCAAGAAATTAGAAAGATAATAAATGAAGTGTATGATGCTTTGGAAGAAAGAGGATATAATGCTACTAACCAAATTGTTGGATATTTGATTAGTGGTGATCCTGGATATATTTCTTCTTATCGCGACTCTAGAAATAAAATTTTAGAATTGGATAGAACGGAAATTGTTGAAGTTTTACTTGATAATTTTCGTAGGCAAACTAAATGAAATATTTAGGACTTGATTTGGGTAGTCGTACACTTGGTATTTCTATAAGTGATAAAAGTGGTATTATCGCAACTAGTTATAAAGTAATTAGACATGATGAAGATTATAAAAAATTAGTTAAAGAAGTAGGAGATATAGTAAAAAAAGAAGATGTAGATGAAATAGTTTTAGGTTTTCCTAAGAATATGAATAATACTATAGGCCCTAGAGGAGAGATTAGTTTGTCTTTTAAGGATGAACTTGAAAAAGAATTAGGTATCAAAGTACATCTTCAAGATGAACGTCTTACAACAGTAGAGGCTGAAAAAGTATTAATACAAGGTAATACTAGTCGTCGTAAAAGAAAAAAAGTAATTGATGGATTAGCTGCTACTATTATACTTGAAAGTTTTTTAGAAAGAAGAGGTAAGTGAAATGGAAAAAAATAAATTTAGTTTAATTGATGATAAAGGAAATGAAGTTATTTATGATGTATTATTTACATTTGAAAGTGAAGAAACAAAGAAAAATTATATAGTTTATACTGATAATAGTCGTGATGATAAAGGAAATGTTCAAGTATATGCTTCTGTTTATAATCCAGATGATGAAAAAACTAAATTAGAAGCAATAGAAACTGAGAAAGAATGGAAAGTTATTGAGACTATACTTAATACTTTACAAGAAGAGATTAAGAAAAAATCAGAAAATGATTAATACTATTGGAGGAAGTAATGAGAAATTTTATAATAACAGTACTCGTATTATGTGGACTTTCTCTTATTGGTATCTTTTTTTATTATGAGTATTCTAATAGTCCAGTAGATTCTCACTCTAAAGCTAAAATAGAATTTACTATTCCTAAAGGAATGTCTACTAATACGATTGCGAGAAAATTAAAAGAGCAACATTTAATTAAGAGTGATTTCTTTTTTAAGATTATGGTTAAATTAAATAAGTCTAATTTAAAAGCTTCATCATATTTACTTGAAAAAAATATGAGTACAACAGATATTATAAAAGAACTGGAGAAGGGTAGTTTATATAATCCTGATGCTATTAATCTTACTTTTAAAGAGGGAGAGAGAATTACAGATTATGCAGAGACTATTGGTAAAAAGACTAATAATAGTAGTGAGGAATTTTTAAATACTGTAAAAGATAAGGCTTATATAAATGAGTTAATTAAAAAATATTGGTTTTTAACTGATGAGGTGTTAAATGATTCTATATATTATCCACTTGAAGGTTATCTTGCACCTAATACTTATGAATTTAAAAATAAAAAGGTTACTTGTCGTGAGATAATTGAAAAGATGCTTGATCAAACTGAGTCAGAGCTTAGTCCTTATAAAAAGAGAATAAATGAACAAACTGATTTTACAGTACATGAGTATTTTACTTTAGCATCTATGGCACAACTTGAGATAAATAATGAAGAAGATATGAAAATATTAGTTGGAATTTTTATTAATAGAATAAATGCTAATATGAGTCTTGGAGTAGATGCTACTACATATTATGGACTTCAAGTTCCTATGGATAAAGAACTTACTGCTGAACAGTTTAGTGAGTCTAATGCATATAATACAAGAAATGTTAATATGGCAGGACTTCCAGTAGGACCTATTTGTAATCCTTCAATGGAAGCTGTAAGAGCGTCTATTGAACCAGAGTCAAGTGATTATTTATTTTATGTTACTGATAAAAATAGAAAGATTTATTACAGTAAGACAAGTGGAGAACATGAGAAACAAGTAGCGGAAATAAAAAAGAAAGGTGACTGGATATGGTAGGAGTTTATCATACATATTTGAGAGAAATGAAGGAATATGCAAAACGTGAAAATGTTCCGATTATGCAAGAAGAGGGTATTGACTATTTAACAACATTTATTATTAGTCATCAAATTAAAGAAGTATTAGAGATTGGTACAGCTATTGGATATTCTGCTATTATGATGGCACTTAGTTATCCTAAACTTAAAGTTACTTCTATTGAAAGAGATGAAAAACGTTATTTAGAAGCATTAAAAAATGTAAAGAAGTTCAAGTTAGAAGATAGAGTAAAATTATTATTTAGAGATGCACTTGATATTAATATTTCAGATAAATATGATATGATATTTATAGATGCTGCTAAAGGACAGAATATTAATTTTTTTAAGAAATTTGAATCTAATTTAAATGATCATGGTTTTATAGTTACTGATAATATGTATTTTCATGGTTATTTAAAGAAAGATGAAAAAGAAATAAAAAGTAAGAACTTACGTAGTTTAGTTAGAAAGATTCGAGATTATCATACTTTTTTAGCGGAGAATAAAGAATTTAATACTAAAATTTATGATATTGGAGACGGAATTAGTGTAAGTGAGAAAAAATAAGAGGTGATATTATGAATAGTGCTTGTAGTGATCCAGCAATGGCTGCGTTTATTATGATATTTAAAAATATAATGGCAGTATTTCAAGTTATAGTACCTATAATTTTGATTGTGTCTGCTGCTTATTCTTTTGGAACACTTGTACTGTTTCCAGATGATCCTGATGTAAAAGGTCCTCCTGGTCGTCCTAACAGAGTGGTGTCTAGAGTTATAGTTCATAAAGTTGCTGCTGCTGTAATTGTATTTTTAATTCCTTATATAGTTAACCTTACTGTTAGTTTAACTGTTAATGTTATTGATTCGTCTAATTCTGCAAGTGGTTTTTCATTTGCTGCTTGTTGGAATGCTGCTAGTAATGGACAAGGTATTATACAATGGGTACCTGGAGGAAAATAATTAAAATTGGATTATTCCAATTTTTTCTTTAGGAGTTGTTATGAGAAAAAAGATATTTATAAGTTTTATAATAGTTATTTTATTTAGTTTTTTACTTTTATTTTATGGACCATTTCCTTTTAAAGAGTATTTTATTACAACGAGTATGACTACTATGGAACATAGATATTTAGCTAAGTTATTTTATAATGATGAAGTTATTTATAAAGTCTTAAGTAAAAATAGAGTAGAAGAAGATAGTGAAGTTACTGATAGAAGTTTGATAGAGGTAGGTAAAAATATAACTTTTTCGTCAAAATATGATAAGGAAATATTAGATAGAAAAAGTAATGATTTATATAAAATAATAAAAATATATGGTAAAGGATATAGTGGATACTTGGTTGCTATATACGATCCTTCTAAAGTGTCTATTGCTCTTAGTAAATATCTAGGTAGAACTGGGGAAAAAATCACTACTGTTTCTAGAAGAGAGAAATCTATTGTATCAATTAATGCTGGAGGTTTTTATGATCCGGATTGGAATAGTAATGGAGCACTTCCTCATGGTACAGTTATAAAAGATGGAAAAATTGTTTCTTTAAATAATGATGCTTTTCATTATGGAGGTTTTATTGGATTTACTAATGATAATAAACTTGTACTTGGAAAATTTAGTGATAAAGAAGCTTTAAAACAGGGTTATAGAGATGCGATAGAGTTTGGTCCTTTTCTAATAATAAATGGGCATAGTGTTAAAGTGGTTGGTAATGGTGGTTTTGGTGTTGCACCTAGGACTGCTATTGGACAAAGAGCAGATGGAATAGTTTTATTTTTAGTAATTGATGGTAGAATTCCTTCTAGTATAGGTGCTACTATTCCTGATTTAATTAGTATTTTTAAAAGATATAAAGCTATTAATGCTGCTAATTTAGATGGTGGCAGTTCAACTGAACTTTATGTGAAAAATAAGATAATTAATACTCCTGTTGGAGGAGGAAAGGATGGCCTTCGTAAAATGCCTTTCTATTTTGTAGTTAAAAAATAGCATTTTTTTTAAATGTATGTTATAATTAAGTGGAAAGGGAGGTTATATTTATGGAAAAAAAGAAAACCAACAGTAAAAAGACAACTAATAAAAAAGATACTAAAACAGTTGAAATTAGTGTTGATACAATAAAAAATGTTTCAATAGTAGTATTAATTTTAATTATAGTTTTAGGTGGAAGTTTTATGGCTTCAAATGGTAGTGAAAAATATTCTAAGGATAGTGAGGCAAGTTCTTCTGAAAGTGAGTCTAGTTCAACTGAGGATGCAGGTTCTGCAATAGAAAAAGAATCTGAAGCTATTAGTGAAGATGAAAGAGAAGAATTAGAAGAAATTAATGTTAGTAAATATTTAAAATTAATGAAAGCAGACGAGCCATCAGTAATTTATATTATGAGAACAGGATGCTCTTGGTGTGCTTTAGAAGATCCTATTATTGAACATATTAAATATCAACATAGTGATGCACCAATTTATCGTTTAGATATTGCTAATTTTGAAGATGATGATTCAAGTAAATTTGCTGAAAGTGATGATATGTTTAGTGGTAGTGACTGGGGGACTCCAACAACTATTGTTGTCAAAGGCGGAAAAATTGTTGATTCTGTTAGTGGAGCTGGAACTGGCGATGCTTTACTTGAACTATTCAAAAATAACGGAATTATTTCAGAATAATAGGAAAATGTTATGGAAGATATTAAAACTGAAGATTTAGAATATATGAGTGTTTATGATAGAGTAGTAGAATTTAAGAATAAGTATCCTACAACTGTTGCATGGAGACTTAAGAAAAATGCTAAAGTAGTAGAAGATTTCTTGAATCCCGATGAGAAAGTATTATATGCTTTTGTTGCTCAAAAAAATAATAATCCTTTTGATATAATATCAACTGCTGTTATTGCTATTACTACAGAAAGATTAATTATTGGAAGAAAAAGAGTAGTATTTGGATATTTTGTTAATTCTGTTACACCAGATATGTTTAATGATTTAAAGATTATAAAAGGTATTTTTTGGGGAAAAGTTTATATAGATACTATTAAAGAATTTATATGTCTTTCTAATATTTCTCGTAAAGCTTTATCCGAAATAGAAAATAATATTTTTACGAATATGAATAGAGAAAAAAGAAAAGATACTTTTAGAGTTAAAGAGTGATATACTCTTTTTCTTTTGTAAAATTTTGTTCTTTTTAGGTATATGTCTTTAAAAGGTATTTTATTTTTGATATAATTAATTTAAGGTAGATGATGAATATGAAAAAAGTTATTATACTTATTTTTATGTTATGGTTACTTTCTTTAGTTTATCAATTTGGAGTAACTTATTTTATTATGGTTAAGAATAGTGAATATGTTATTAGTTCTGATGGTATTAATTATACTGTGTTAGAAAATTTTGAAAAAAAAGGAAATGATAATTTATATCAATTTAATATAAAGAATGAAAAAACAAAAGATGTTTATGTGTATTCAATTAATAAAGATTTTAATCGTCAAAATATGGTAATTAATTCTATAAAAAGGTTTGATGAGAATGGACTTAGTTGTATTATGCCTGTTTTTAAAGATAATAGTATAAGTGAAATTACTTGTAAAAATGGGGATGGTCTTGTTAGTTATTCATATTTAAAACAACAGGGTAATGGTTCTGTTAATTCTTTTGTTTCAAATCTTAAGACAGAAGGATATAATAGTTTTTCTTGGGAAAACGGTAATGATTTTGAACAATATAAAAATATGCAAGTGGCAATTAATTTTCCGGAAGAGTTTGGAGCAACAATTTGGGGATATAATAAACTTTATTTAATAAAAAAAGGAGAGTATAAAGAGTCTAATTTATTCTCTGAAAAAAGATTAGACAATTCACTTGCAGCTCTTGCAGGTAATTATTATGTTACAGTAAATACTGATGATGGTGATAAATCTACTACTTTTGAAAGAATATATTTAATTAATGTTAAAGATGGTCTTAAAGATCCTTTATTTATAGAAGAAGAGAATGGTGGTATTAGTAGAAATATTTATTTTGCAGGAGTGGTTGGTAAAAAGGTTTATATTGTTGATAAAACTAATAAAAAAGAATATGAGATTAATACAGCTGATAAATCTATTAAAGTAGTTGGTAGTGAAACATTATCTACAGGACTTTACTATAATGGAGAAAAAATGGTTAATGTAGATATTAATGAACTTATTAATAATAATTATTATTTTAAAACTAATGTAGAAGTTGCTGACTTATCTTCTAAATATGGTAATATAGAAATTAAAGAAAGTAATAAAAAATATTATTTTAAAAACGATGCAGGAGAAGTATTTTATGTGTTAAAGAGTGATTTGGATCATCCAGTTAAATTATTTAGTCTTTCTAATTTACGTGAATGGAAAGTTATAGGAGATAGTGTTTTTGGTATTTCGGGAGATACTTTATATATGTATAATTTTGATTATGGTTTAAAACCTATTATAAAAAATGGAGATTTAGCAAGTTATTCTAATTTTTATGATATTTTTAAGAAGTAAATCTTCTTTTTTTATTTTGTATTTCATATATTTTAATGGAGGTTTATTATTATGTATGATAACTATACTATAAAAGAGGGAGATACTTTAGAAAGTTTAGCAAATAATTTTAGTGTTCCAGTATTTGATATTATTAGTGTTAATAATTTACTTGATATTTATGAATTACCAGTTGGTAAAACTATAAAGATTCCTATTCTTTCTAATAGAGCATTTGATTATTATACTGTAAAGCGTGGAGATACTTTGTATGGGATTGCTCAAAAATTTAATATAAGACCTAATATGTTACTTATGTTAAATGGTATTTCTAATAATGAATATATTTATCCTAATCAACAGATTATAGTACCTAAAGAAGATATAGTAGTTTATTATACTAAAAATGGAGATAGTATTGAAAGTATTGTAAAAGAGAATAATATAGATAGTCGTAATCTTTTAAATTATAATGAACAAATATATGTAGTTCCTAATCAATTACTTTTGTTTAAAAGAGAAAAATAAATTTTTTCTTCTTTTTGTTGCGAAGTTTTTGGTTTTTTGGTATAATCTTAAGTGTTATATGTATTTGGGTCTATAGCCAAGTGGCTAAGGCAAGGGACTGCAACTCCCTGATCGTTGGTTCAAATCCGACTAGGCCCTCCATTGTAAAATAAAGGAATTATCTTTTTGGATAGTTTCTTTTTATTTTTCTTGCAATAAAAAATATTATATTATAAAATTAGGGTAGAAAGGTAGGTTTTATAATATGAAGAAAAAAGAAAGAGAGAAATTTATTAAAAGGGAGCATTTAATTAGAAATATTTTAATTGGTTTAACTATAGTTAGTTTGATTATTACATTACTTAATTTTACATATTTGGTTTATCAAGATAGAAATATAGATATAATTAATAATTTACTTGTTAATTATATTAATGGATGGTTATTTTGGATAGATAATATACTTGTAATAGTATTTGCTTTATGGTATATAGTTTTAGCATTACAATCTAAATGTGAAAGAGTTATAAAAATTTCATTTAGTATTTTTTCGATTGTAACTACTATTTTGGTTTCTACTCTTGTTATTAATTTTGTTGCGGAATTATTTCAAATGATTTAATTGTAATTTTTTTATAGTTGTGATATTATTAGTACATTCCACCGCAGTGATAAAGGTAGGTGGTTATAATATGGAGATACTTGTAGATGAAGAAGGTTACAGGCAATTTCATGATATACTTAATGAGTTAAAACATTCTCTTACTTCCTCTTCTAGTAGTGATGTTTTTAGTGATACTTGTGGTGATGGATGGCATGATAATTTTGCTTATGAAGAAGCTATGAGAGAAGAAAGAAGTGTAGCACAAAAAATTAAAAATATGCTTGATTTAGAAAAACACTTAAGGTAGTAAATGATAAGAAACATATTGATAAAGTTAATATAGATGATTTGATAGAATTATTATTTACTTATAGTGATGGGTCAAGTGATAAAGAAATTGTTAAATTAACTGGAAAGTATATGCCAAACGAGGATTCATCGGTATTAGAGATATCTCTTAATAGTCCACTAGGTAAGGCGATTTATAAAAAGAAAATAGGGGATGAGGTAAGCTATCAAGTTCATGGTAATTTGATAAATGTAAAAATAGTTGAGAAAAAGTGTTAAAGCTTTTCTCTTTTTCTTTACAAAAAATTGTTTATTTGGTATTTTATAGTCAGGAGAGTGATTATATGTTAGATAATGTTTATGTTTTTACACAAAGTAGTATAAAGATAGATAAAAATATTAAAGTATATTTTGATCCATTTAAAATAGATAAAAATTTTCATGATGCTGATTATATATTTATTACACATGATCATTATGATCATTTTGATCCAGATTCTATTTTTAAAGTAAGAAAGGATAATACTAAAATTATTGTTCCTAGACTTTTGAAAGAAAAAGTAAATGATTTGGGTTTTGATGATGATAATATGATATTAGTTGTTCCAAATGAAAGTTATGAAATAGATAGTTTAAGATTTAATACTGTTTCTTCATACAATGTAGATAAACCTTTTCATCCTAAAGAAAATGGATGGTGTGGATATGTTGTAATAATTAATGGAGTTACTTATTATATTGCAGGAGATACGGATGGTTTGATAGAGAATGAAAGTATTGATTGTGATGTAGCATTTGTTCCAATTGGTGGAGTTTATACTATGGATTATAAAGAAGCTAGTATTTTTATAAATAAACTTAAACCTAAAATAGTAGTTCCTACACATTACGGAAGTATAGTTGGTAGAATTACTGATGGAGAAAGTTTTTCTAAATTGGTTGATAATGATGTAAAGTGTGTTAGATTACTTGAAGAAAACTGAAAAATTACTTGGTAAAAACTTTATAATATGATATACTTACTATAAGAATAAAATAAGGGAGTGTATAAAGTATGCTAGATGAAATGAAAGAAAAATTTGAAGATAGTTTTACTGATGAAGAGAAAATTCAAATATTTAATCTTATATTTAGTGGATATTATTCGCTTTCTTATATTAAGTTTTTGGCTCAAAAGAAAGCTGGAAGAGATTTAGGAATAGAAGTTAAAGAACCACAAACACTACTTCCTCCAGAAGGAGAGGGAGCTGATTATGATGATTATTTGGATGCTGTATTAAGACAACCTAATAAAGAAAATTTACTTGAAAGTTTAAATAAAGATGAAGATAAAAGTGATGAAAAAGTTGCATCAGATGATGTGAAGATAGAAATGCCATCTGTTCCTGATTCTGAGGCAAAAGAAGAGGAACAAGTTCAAGTTAGTTCCGATGAAGTAGAGAGTTCTATTGCTGATTCACCAATTAGTTCATCTCCACTTGAAGAGTCTAGTTTGTCTGGAGGACTTGATGGAGAAGTAGGTCCTGATTCATCACTTGGTAGTGAAGAAGAGGAAAAACCTGAGATACCAGAAGGTTTTACTCCTACGAAGGTTGATGAAGATAGTACTTTAAATGTTCCTATTACTGATGATTCTTCAACAGCAGAAGAGAAAGAGCCTTTAACTCCTAATTTACCTACAGAAGAAAAAGAAAATGAAGAACAATCTAGTGAAAATAAGACTGATGATACTGAAGATAAAAAAGATGATGTAATTACTTTTGGACTTGGTGATAATAATGCAGCTGAAGCACATGAACCAACAATAGAAGTAATTCAAGAAGATACAAGACCTAAGGAAGAAGAGGCTGCTCCTGAAATTAAGATAGTAGCACCAACTGAAGATGGAGGTAGTGGGGATGCTAGTGGACTTTCTAATGAAACATTAGTACTTCCAACTGCAACTCCAGAAGAACCTGCTTCA
>CANQUW010000011.1 GCA_947627145.1 uncultured Bacilli bacterium | reverse complement strand
TCTTTTGATGTTACTAAAATTACTACACTGACATTTTCTCAAAATGATTTTACTGACATTTTCAAAAAAATTTGACACAAATTAAAATATTTTTAATCGTGAAAACAACTACCTCCAATAAATTCACGAAGTATTGAATCTTGTGGAATAGCTTCACTAGGTATAGGTAAGAAATTCCTCAAGAAGTTAAGAAGTCTTTTAGCTTCTTCATAATACATGGAATCATTATCTATCGAATATAATAATGGCTCAACATAAGTTTTCAAAACTCCAATCTCATAAACTAAAGCTGTATTTAAAGTAACATCCGGACTATATTGGAATGGGAAAATATATTTTTCTTCTCCTTCTCTAACTTTAGGCCATAATTTCAAAGTGTTTTCTACGTTATAACCACGAGTTCTATTATCTCTTATTATACGTCTTAAAAGTCTATGATCTGTTGTAGATATCTTATTATGATTATCTATACTAATCTCAGTTAAAGCAGATAAATATATTTTAAATTTCTTATCTCTTGGAATACTAGTAAGCACTTTATCATTTAAAGCATGTATTCCTTCAATTATAATAATACTATTATCATCAAGTTTTAATGAATTATTAAATTCCTTTTACCATATATAAAATTAAATGTAGGTACAATCACTTCTTTCCCTTCTAAAAGTTCACGTACTTGTTTATCAAAAAGATCTAAATCAACAGTCTCTAAACATTCATAATCAGGTTCTCCTTTTTCATTAACAGGAGTCTCTCCTCTTTCAACAAAATAATCATCCATTGATAAAGTAACAGGTTTCATACCAAAACTCTTAAAAAGAAGTTGTAACTTACGACTTGTAGTAGTCTTTCCAGAAGAAGAAGGACCAGCAATTAAAACTATTTTAATAGTATCTTTCTTTTCGTAAATTTGTTTAACAAGTTCAAACAATTTATTATTTTGTACAATCTCGCTAACTCTAATTAAATCTGCACTATGACTATTAGAAACAATTTCATTTAAATCAGCAGAGTTCTGAATCCCCATAAGACTATTAGCATCTTGAGTTTCTCTAAAAGACTCAAATATCCCTGCACTATGTTTATATTCTTTAACTCTATCTGGAATATAAACTGTAGGAAATCTAAGTACAAGTCCACGTTCATTCAAATAAGTAAGCCCAAACTCTTTTAATTTACCAGTAGAAGTTGGCATATGAAAATAGAAATAATCATATAAATCTCCAAGTCTATACAAAGTAACAGTAGTACTAGTAACATATCTCATAACTCTAACTTTAACTAAATCATTCATACCTTTAAAATAGTTAATTGCATCATTCTTATCAACTTCCATTTTTGTAATAGCCATATCACTATCTACAATTTCTCTCATCTTAGCATCTATCTGTTTTACCATATCTTCATTTATATTAAAATTAGTTTCTATATAAATACCCTTATCAATAGAATGTAAAACATATATATCACAATTCTTACCATAAAGTTTTTTAACAGCATAAATCAACAAAAATATAAGTCCATTAATATATGCTTTATTTCCAAAAGATGAAGACCAATCTAAAAATTCTATATTTTTATTTCTTGTAACTTTATAACTAAGTTCTCTTACCCTGTTATTAACTCTTCCAAGTATTATAGGATAATGATTAGTAGAATATTTTTTAGATATCTCTTCAAGTGTAATACCTTTAGGTATTTCTTCTTCTATACCTTCAATCATAACTTTAATAGTATCAAACATCTTATCACCCCTAGTATATGTATAATAATTATAACACAATTTTACAAAAATTATATGTATATTTTATGATTTTTTTAACTAATATATTACTAGGTGATGAAAATGAGTTTAATTCCTGTAGTAGTAGACAAAGAAATAAGTGGTGAGAGAAGTTATGATATATTTTCAAAATTATTAAAAGATAGAGTAATAATATTATCAGGAGAAATAAATGAACAAACAGCAAACACTATAATTGCAGAACTTTTATATTTAGACTCTGTCTCTCATGAAGATATACATATGTATATAAATTCTCCAGGTGGAGAAGTAACATCAGGGTTTGCTATATACGATACTATGAACTTTATAAAAAGTGATGTAGAAACTACCGTTGTCGGTATGGCTGCATCAATGGCTGCTTTCTTACTTTCAAGTGGTAAAAAAGGAAAAAGATATGCCTTAGAAAATGCTGAGGTAATGATACATCAACCATTAGGAGGTGCGAAAGGTCAAGCAACTGAAATAAAAATAGCAGCCGAGCGAATCATAAAATTAAGAGAAAAATTAAATAAAATACTAGCTAAAAACACTAAACAATCATTAAAAAAGATAGAACAAGATACAGAAAGAGATTACTTTCTAGATGCAGAAGAAGCAAAGAATTATCATATAATAGATAAAGTACTAAAAAGCAAAGAATAATGAAACTCTTTGCTTTTTTACTTTGTACAATTACTTTCTTTTTGGCAATCTACTATAATAGCAATAATGACCACAAGCCATAGAAGAAATAATTAATTTAACCATTTATACTCACCTCCTTTTCTAATTGACAATTTATATCGCTTTTATATTGAGAACCATTTAAACTATCAGCAATCCCACGACAACCACCTCTACATACATCCAACTTCTTACAATTCCTACATTTACCTTCAATAATATTTTTAATTCCTCTTAATAACTTTAATGTTTTATTTTCATTCCAAACTTTTTCTAAATCATCTGTAAGCATATTACCAACTTTATATTTTTCATTTGTAAGTGCAGCACAAGGATAAATATCTCCATTAGGTGCTATTGAAATTAAAGTATGACCTGCTGGACATCCAGCAGAATGGATTTTATTTTGTTCTTCTTCTGTTAATGTCTTACACAAATTATTTACTGATGAACAATCTATTGTAACTTCAAGTCTTCCATCTCTTTTACATATTTTATCTATTAATAAAGCATATTTATCATAATCAGGAACCTGTTCTTTAAATGTTTTCAAATCAAGATACCCTTGCTTTAATTTTATTATAGTCAAACCATCAAATCCATTATCCTCTAAAAAATCCATAAAATCTTCTATATCATCTAAATTATTATTAGTAACAACAGTATCAACACCAACTATAAATCCATGTTTCTTAAATAACTTAGCCGTCTTAATAGCTCTATCAAAACTACCTTTAGTCCTATATTTTTCATGAACTTCTTTTTTATAAGAATCAAGAGAAATCTGAACTTGAGTAAGACCTGCTTCTTTTAATTTAATTATAAGTTCTTCTGGTACTATATAACCATTTGTAGTTAAATTACAGGCAACATTTTTAGACGAAATATATTTTACAAGTTCAACCAAATCACTTCTTGTAGTAGGCTCTCCTCCAGTAAGTCCTATTTGAAATGTCCCTATATCAACTAATTTATCAATTATTCTTTTATATTCTTCTGTTGAAAGTCCATTTCTAATTTTCTTATGCATTTTTCTTACAGAACAATATTCACAGTTCATATTACAAGCATTAGTAATTGCTAGATGAGCAATTATTGGCCCTTTATAAACAGGTTTATCATCTTTACTTTTTAAAATACTATCATCAAAATATAATTTATCCTCATTAGGTTTATAATTTTCATATTCTAAAAGTCCAATATCCGCAAGTTCATAAATAAATTTTGGAGCATCATCTGGAACTATTTTCAATTCTGCATACTTTTTTAAATCTTTCTCCAATTCAAGTGGTATCATTGCGACATGACCCAACTTATTAAGTAAATATAAACCATCTTCCCTTTTTTCAATATTTCTTAATTCTCTATACATTTTCTACCTCCTATTTCTTTACAAAACAATATGGATCTTTTTTCCGAAAATCATTATAGTAATAATATTTATTAGCAATACATCCTCCATTACAAATATCATTTTTATTACAATGTAGACATTCATCATTATGATTATTATTTTTAAACTTACAACGCATATCATTTGCCTTCATATTATTCCATATTTCCTTTAAAGTATTATTTCTAATATTTCCAAGTGGTATATCTAAGAATGAACATGGTACTACTTCTCCATTAGGTTTTATTTCCATAGTATTCTCTAATGCTTCACAACTATATTTAATACTGAGCGTTTCAAATGAAGTTTGTATATTGTTATCAAACAATTCTTTAAAACCAAATATTGGTCTTATTTGAAAATGAGTATTAGTACCTTTTTCATTTAACTTTTTAACTTTATCATACATTTTTATAATAAATTCTTTGTACTCTTCAGAATCTAACATCATATCTTTATCAGCTCTACCAATAGGACAAACAGGAACGATAGTATGATGTGATATTTTTAAATCTGATAAAACTTCCATTAAATCAAGTAAATCATCTATATTATATTTAGTAAGTGTAGATTGCACTCTCACTTCAATATCATTTTTTTCTAAATTTACAATAGCCTGTAGTGCTTTTTCAAAAGCAAATGGAGAATTTCTAAACTCATTATGAAAATCACTCAAACCATCAAGAGAAATCTTTACCATATTAATACCAGCTTCTTTTAACTTACATGCAAATTCAAAATCTATTAAACTACCATTAGAAGTTAAAGTAAGTCTTGGTATTTTTCCCTTAGCATACCTTATATAATTTAATAAATTGCTATCTGTAGTAGGCTCTCCACCAGTAAAATTAAGTTTTAATAACCCCATCTCTTCCATTTCATCTATCAAACAATAAATCTCTTCTTCTTTCAAATCTGTATCTTTTTTACACATAGAATTATTACCACAATGCTTACAGTTGTAATTACAATTAGAAGTTATACCCAATGTCATATAAATAGGTGTACTTGTATATAAAGAATTCTTTTCTAAAAACATTTCATCATAACTTTTTAAAGGTACAATAAACTTCTTTCTAATAAATTCTTCCACTTTAGTAATATCATCTATATCATTAGAATAAATAGCATCATAAAAATTTTTCCCTTTAACCAGTAAATCGGTTATTTTTTCTTTAGTTTGATATTTTGAATTCATTATATAAATACCATCTTTTTCAAATCTTACTTTAGTATTTTCTTCTTTTTGAAATCTCATAATATCCTCCTTTCTAAAATGTGTATATAATAACACATTTACTTACATTATAATTATAAGTGTAAATACATACACATGTCAATAGTAAAATTGAATTTTTTATAATTATTTGACAAAAGTATGTAAAAACACATATAATGTATACAAAAAGAGGTGTCATTATGGAAATAAATAACCCTAAATATAAAAATCAAGGAATTCATACTATTGCATCAATTTTCACAGTAGATAAGGGAATAGTAAAAGTTTTACTTATAAAAAGAAAAAACAATCCTTTTAAAGACATGTGGGCTTTAACAGGAGGTGCTTTATATAATGATGAAGATTTAATTGATGGTCTTAAAAGAGAAATATATGAGAAAACAGGTATTAAAGATATTGATTTAAGACTTTGTGATGTTTTTGGAAAAAAAGATAGATCTCCTGTAATGAGAATGGTTGCTATATCATATATAGGAATAATAGATGCATCCAAAGTAAAAATATTAACTGATACTCTAAAAACATCCAATGCAGAATGGTTTCCTATAACTGATATTCCACCTCTAGCATATGACCATAATGAAATATTAGAAAAATCTATAATATATTTAAAAGAAAAAATATTAAATACAGATATGCTTAAAGTTTTATATCCAAATGAATTCACTATTCCAGAAATACAAAAAATATACGAAGTGATTTTAGAAAAAAAATTTGATAGAAGAAACTTTAGAAAAAAATTATTAAATTTAGATTTAATTTATCCAACAGGAAATGAAGCTAATTTTGTAGGAAAAAAGAAAGCAAAATTATATAAATTTAAAGAAGGTACAAAAAACAAAGAAATATTCAAAAAATAAAAAATATTCTATAGAAATTCTATAAAATATTTTTTATTTGTTTTCAAATTTTTCTGCTAAATCTTTTATTTTTCTAAATCTATGATTTAAACCTGACTTAGTAATTTTATTTCCAGTCTCCATAGAAATAATTTCACTTAATTCTTTTAAAGAAGCTTCAGGATATTTTTCTCTATAAATAAGAGCTTCCTTTGTTTTGTCATCTAAAAGTTCAACTCCCATATTATTTCTAATTATTTCTATATGAGAAAGTTGAGATGTCGCAGCACTTATGACCTTATCAACATTTGCTTGTTCACAATTA
This sequence comes from uncultured Bacilli bacterium, assembly GCA_947627145.1. Next base: position 11,425 of record CANQUW010000011.1, on the reverse strand, counting down.
TTAAGTCTATTAGTTCTATTTTTTTGATCATGATAAATTCTTACATCTTCAAAATACATAACAGATTTATTAGTACCCAAAACTTTTAAAAAATCACTAATCTTTTCAGCCTCTTTTAAATATACCATATATCCCTTACCACGATTAAGTATCTTAGCATTCATATCAAATATATTCAAAAGTTTTTGAACAAATACAGCTTCCTCAGGTTTATCTAAAAGCATTTCCATATGATATCTAGAAGTCTTAGGATCATTAATAGAACCACTTGCAAGAAAAACACCACGTAAGTATCCTCTTATCTCAGCATTACCATCAACAATATAAGTAGGAGGTGTATCTAAATATTTACCATTTTTCATAAAACCAAGACTATTTAATATTTTAAAATCTACATCTTCAAAACTAATAACATATAAAACTTTACGAGAAAAATTATTATTATCAGTAGTCTTTATATCCACAACTTTATCATATTTACTTTGAAAAAATCTTTTCAAAAAATCTCTTGTATTAACATTCTCAGTAGTAATAATTAATTTATTATTTTCAATATACCCATTATTACGTATAAATCCTGATACTAATGCCATATCCTCTGTTGTAGGATAATCAATACCAGTTATTTCATTTTTTATCTTTGTAGTATAAGACATATTAATCCCTCATTAAATATGAAAATATACAAGAACTAAGTTTTAATGAATTATGACGGATAACACCATCGATAACAGTAAGCATATCAGCTTCTATTAATTGAATATTCATTTTATCAAGTTCATCTCTATCTATTATAACTTGATCCTTTTGTTCTTCTGTTTCATATATTTTAACTATATCTGGATCAACTATTGTATTAGATGCTACTACAACATCAACTACTCTTTTATCTAAATAATTATTAAGTAATTTAACATGATCAGAAACACTAAACTTATCAGTTTCTCCTGGTTGTGTCATAGCGTTACATAAATACATTATAGGAGCATCACTTTCATTAAGAGCATGTTTTATTTCTTTACAAATTATATTAGGCAAAATACTTGTAAATAAACTACCCATACTAAATATAATTAAATCAGCTTCACCAATAGCATCCAATACTTCTGGAAGAACCTTAGGTTCATCTTTATAATAAATTCTCTTATATTTTCTATGAGACTCAGTAATTTCAGCTTCTCCCTCAATTATATCTCCTTCTACTGTTTCACCCATTAAAGTAAGTGATGCATCTTCTGATATTGGTAAAACTCTATCTTTAACATCAAGTAATTTACTTAAAGCCGCAATTGAATCCTTTAGACTTCCAGTAATATTAAAAAGTGAAGTTAAAATAAGATTACCAACAGCATGACCATTCAAATCACTAGTTGTAGAAAAACGATATTCTAACATTTCTTTTATAGTTGGATCAATAGAAGATAAATTAGTAATAACTTTTCTAATATCTCCAACAGCAGGCATATTAAACTCACGCCTTAATTTACCTGTACTTCTTCCGTTATCTGAAACTGTAATAACAGCAGTAATATCTACTGGAAAATCTTTAAGTCCCGAAAGAAGGAAACTCATTCCAGTACCTCCACCTAAAATAACAACTTTCTTTTGCATATCAAACCCTCCTAATTAAATAACTCTCTTATAATACTAACTGACGCAATTGTAGCATCCCCTACTGCAGTACTAATTTCATATACTTTTTTACATCTAACATCTCCTACTGCATATATACCTTTAACTTGAGTTTTCATATCCTTATCTGTTTCAATATAATTATCTCTATTAAGTATACCTAAATCTTTAAAAGGAACACTTCCTACATTATATCCATTATATATAAAACATCCATCACATTCTATATTACCTTTATTAGTTTTAACAGAAGAAATTTTTCCTCCATTCGTATCAAAACCAGTAACTAAAGTATTATATAGAATATCTAAATTATCAAGATATTTTAAATGATCTTGATAAATTTCTTTTGCATTTAAATAATCACTTTTACAAATCAAAGTAATATGAGCTGCTATACTAGATAAATAAAGTACTGCTTCTAACGCTTGTGTATCTTCTCCTATAACTACTATATTTTTATCTTTATATCTAACTCCATCATCTATATCAGAATAACTTACACCAAAATTTTCATAAGTATCTTCCATAAAATCTAAAGTATGAGGACATCTACCTGTCGCAATTATTACATATTCACTAATCATAGTACCTTTATCAGTAATAATATTCTTTATATTTCCTTCTATTTTTATAGATGATACTTCTGCATTAACGTAATCTACTCCGATTTGATTAACTTGTTTTAACATATTTTTAGCAAGACCGACACCAGTAATTTTTCCCACTCCTGGATAATTATCAATAGTAGGCATTTTTAACATATACCCACCAGGAGTATTACTTTCTATAATACATGGATTTATACCAGCCCTTTTTAATAAAAGAGCTGAAGTAAGTCCTGCAGCTCCAGCGCCAATTATAATTACATCATACCTCGTCTGTTGATTCACTTATCTCAACTCTCCTTTCATTATATAAATTATCAAAATTAGATCCTATACTCTTAACAATAAAGAGTATTACCCCTAAAACAAATAATACTACTGATACTATTTGAGCAACTCTAAATGACGAAAACATTAAACTATCCGTTCTCATACCTTCGATAAAGAATCTAGCTGCTGAGTACCACATCATATAAAACGCCGTAAGTTGTCCTATCTTTAGATATGGATAAAAACGTCTTATTATAACCATCGCTAAAAATCCAAACATATTCCAGATAGATTCATAAAAGAAAGTTGGCAAACGATAAGCTCCATTAATAAACATACCATCAATTATAAATTGTGGTACACCTTGAGATTGTAATGTTTTAAGAGTAGTAACAGTACCATAAGCTTCACTATTAAAGAAATTTCCCCAACGTCCAATAGCTTGACCAAGTATAAGTCCCACAACAATTATATCAAACACTAACCACACATCTTGTTTATGTTTTTTAGAATATATCAAAGTAACAAGAAATCCCGCAATTATCGCACCATGTATTGCAAGACCTCCATTCCATATTTCTAAAATTTCAATAGGATTATTTTTATATAAATCAAAATTAAAAGCCACATAATATGCTCGTGCACCAATTATTCCAAAAACAACACCATAAAATATTAGATTCACTAAAAAATCTTCACTTATCCCGCGTTTTTTCATTTCAAAATAAACAACAAGTGACCCCACTAAAATAGAAATAAACATAAATATAGAATACCAATAAATTTGAATAAATCCTAAATCAAGTGCCACTCTATTCATGACGTTTCACCTTCTTTATTATTTGTTTTATAACAAGCTCTTCCATTAAAAAATTCATAATAGAAAGAAGTATTGCAATAAAAAGTGCAATAAATGTATCATAAAGTTGAAAATGAAAACCAAGTATCCAATCTGTAAGTTTTAAAATAAATAAATTAATAAAAGGATAAAAAAGTCCTAAAGTAATTCCAGTAATTGGAATAGTAAGTTTTACAAGAGTTGGCTTTATAGTTTGATTTAAAAAATATATAATCAAAACAGCAACGACAGGATAGAAAAAATAATTATGAGTTGTATCTATATAAAAAGATTTAAAAAAACTGCCTACAAATATAAATACTATAGTATATCCAGCCATGTATAAAAGCCACTTAAAAAAGCGATTAATTCTTAATATATGTTTTTCTTTATCCATAATAACTAATCGCATTTCTAATTCCTCCTACAAAATCTTTTTTAAATATCTACCAGTATAAGAACTGTGAACTTTAGAAACTTCTTCTGGAGTACCAGTTGCAACAACTTCTCCACCTAAGTCTCCACCTTCAGGTCCTAAGTCGATAATATAATCAGCAACTTTAATAACATCTAAATTATGCTCTATTACAATCACCGTATCTTTATTATCTACTATTTTCTGTAAAATTGCAAGTAATCTTTTAATATCATCTGTATGAAGACCAGTTGTAGGTTCATCTAAAACAAATAATGTTTTTCCTGTAGCTTTTTTCTGTAATTCTTTAGCAAGTTTAACTCTTTCAGCTTCTCCTCCAGAAAGTGTAGGTGCACTTTGTCCAAGTTTTATATAACCAAGTCCTACTTCTTCTAAAACTTTAAGTTTATTTTTTATCTTAGTATGATTACTAAAAAATTCTAAAGCTTCACTAACTCGCATATCTAAAACATCTGCAATATTTTTATCTTTATATTTTATGTTCAAAGTTTCTTTATTATAACGAGTACCGCCACACACTTCACAAGGAACATAAACATCAGGTAAAAAGTGCATTTCAATTTTTTTAACACCGTCACCTCTACAAGCTTCACATCTACCACCTTTAACATTAAATGAAAAACGATTCTTACCAAAACCATACATCTTAGCTTCCTTAGTGTTTGTAAATAACTCACGAATATCATCAAAAACACCAGTATAGGTTGCAGGATTACTACGAGGTGTACGACCAATAGGATTTTGAGTAATTTGTACAAGCTTATCTATATTATTAAGTCCAAGTATTTTTTTGTGTAGACCAGGTTTAGGTTTAGACTTATATAAACTTTTACTAACTGCCTTACAAAGTATTTCATTTATTAATGAACTCTTTCCTGAACCAGATACTCCAGTAACACAAGTAAATGTACCAAGAGGTATCTTAACATCTATATTTTTAAGATTATTAGTCTCAGCTCCTTTAATTTGTAAATATTTTTTAATGCCTTTTCTACGTTTTTTAGGAACTTCAATACACTTTTTACCAGTTAAGTACTGTCCAGTTAAACTTTTTTCATTAGCCATAACTTCGCGAGGAGTACCACACGCAACAACCTTACCACCTTTGTCTCCTGCTTTAGGTCCAATATCTACCAAATAGTCAGCTGCAAGCATTGTATCATGGTCATGCTCAACAACAATTAAAGTGTTTCCTAAATCTCTCATTTGTAATAGAGACGCAATAAGTTTATCATTATCTCTTTGATGAAGTCCAATACTAGGCTCATCTAACACATATAACACTCCTGTAAGACGAGAACCAATCTGAGTTGCAAGTCTAATCCTTTGAGCTTCTCCTCCAGATAAAGTACCAGCACTTCTTGAAAGAGTCAAATACTCAAGACCAACATTAGAAAGAAAAGATAAACGAGACTTAATTTCCTTAAGTATTAAATCAGCAATCTTTAATTGCTCTTCACTAAGTTTAAGTTCATCAAAAAACTTAACTAACTCTTTTATACTCATTTGTGTAACTTCATATATATTTTTATCATCTATCTTAACAGATAGAACATCATCACTAAGACGTGCACCATGACAAGTTTCACATACAAGTTCAACCATATAGTTTTCAAGCCAGTCCCTAATCCATCCACTACTAGTTTCCATATAACGTCTTTCAAGATTATTAATAATACCTTCATAGAAATCAACATTATTCATTATATTTCCACTTTTAGTACGATAATTAAATTTAATAGGTTCACTTGTTCCATATAAAACTATATCTTTATGTTTTTGACTAAGTTTCTTAAAAGGTTTATCCATATCTATTTTATAATGATCACATACACATTTTAATTTCTTATAATATAAGTTCCCTTGATCATCACTAAGTGTTTTAATACATCCTTCATTGATAGATAAATCTTTATCGGGTATAACTAAATCAGGGTCAATTCTAAGTTTTATACCAAGTCCTTTACAGTCAGGACATGCTCCATAAGGTGCATTAAAACTAAACATTCTAGGCTCTAACTCTGGTAAAGAAAATTCACAATAAGGACATGCAAAAGCTTCAGAGAAAACTAACTCTTTTTTATGTTCTCCAAGTATTTCTATAACCACTTTACCATTGCTTAAGTTAGTAGCAACCTCAATTGATTCATGAAGTCTACTTCTAATATTTTCTTTTAATACTATACGGTCAACTACAACATCTATTTTATGTTTTTTATTCTTTTCAAGTTCTATCTCTTCACTTAAATCACGTACTTCTCCATCAACTCTAACTCTAACATAACCTTGTTTTCTAAGAGTATCAAGTAAATCTTTATGAGTTCCTTTTTGTCCATGAACAACAGGAGACATAACAACAAGTCTAGTACCTTCATCATATGTTAAAATTTTATTAACCATTTCCTCAACACTTTGTGAAGTAATTGGAATATGATGATTAGGACAATAAGGTACTCCAACTCTTGCGAATAAAAGTCTTAAATAATCATAAATTTCTGTAACAGTACCAACAGTACTACGAGGATTCTTACTAGTAGTTTTTTGATCAATTGAAATTGCAGGAGAAAGTCCTTCTATACTATCAACATCAGGTTTTTCACTACCACCTAAAAATTGTCTAGCATAAGCAGATAAACTCTCTACATATCTTCTCTGTCCTTCTGCATAAATTGTATCAAATGCAAGAGAACTCTTACCACTACCACTAACACCAGTCATAACTGTCATCTTATTTTTAGGTATATCTATACTAACATTTTTCAAATTATTTTCACGTGCTCTTTTAACTATAATTTTATCTTCCACTTCTAATCACCTACGGCACATATTATATCACAAAATTCATAAAAAATACATTGGAAAAAGTTAGAAATTATATTAATTTTTTGTAAACTTTATGTTGCTTTTTATAATTTACTTATTGTATAATATTTATAGAAGTATTTAGTAGCTGGTGCCTACCTCCTATTCTTAAAAGAAGGGAGGATAAAAATGAAGATAAAGACATTTATTATAAAATTTCTTAAATGTTTATCTTTAGTTTTTACTTCACTTGCATTCCTATTACTAGTGATAAAAACAAAATAAAAGGCACTTATCTATATAGATAAATGTCTTACCCAATAAGGTAGGCATTCAGCGTTGCAAAACTAAATGCTTCCTTTTTTATTTCACTTTCTTTCCTATACATAAACTATATCACAAAAGTTTACTTTTTGCAAGTATTTTCAAATAGAAAAATAACTACTTTAAACTATCAAAGTAATCATCAATTTTACTAATAACTTCTTTCCAATTAGAAACTCTATTATCTACATCTAAATTATTACAGTTCTCATCAAAAAGAATAGTAAAAATATTATTATCTATCAATTTATTATAATTGTAACGATTATCTTCTATCATTAAATCTATATTTTCATTCAAACAAACATCCACCTTATCTTTGGCGTCTATAAAAATACCATCCACCAAAATGTTATGTTTTTTAAAATATTTTTTAATAGAACCAAAAATATCATAAACATATTTTTCACTTCTAGCAGTTATTATATAAATTTTATTGCCACGATTTTTTAGTTCATCAAAAACATCTTTAACATAATTTTTTAGTGATGCTTCTTCGTATATTTTCTCCAAATATGTATTCAAAAATTAATTTCTTATTTCTTCAGTATTCCATAGTTTTTGATTATCGATATTTTTTTCAAGTAAAAACTTTTTTTCATATTCTAAAATCTTTTCACTAGTCGAGCAAATAGTATTATCCATATCAACACCAACAATCATACTATAAACCTCCATACATAAAACTTAAAACAACACAAATCAAAAATTGTATTATAAATATTAAACTACCAATATAAAACAATTTAATAGAAGGAATATAATTTCTATTTCTAAATTTGCAATCAACCATATCACCAATTTTTATTAATATAATAAACATAAAATTTAAAGGATTAATTGGTATAAATAATATTCTAAATAATAAATTAGAGAAAAACATATTATTAATAGGTGCAACTAAAATATCTGATGAATCTCCAATCCAAGTCATAACATAACCTAAATATGAAAAATATATTAATACAAGAAATATAAAATACATGATAGGATATATTATCTTTCTTTCATATTTAATATTTTTCTTAGTCCACAAAATAAACAATACAAAAAATATAATTAATATAAAAGATAAAAATCTACTCCACATAAATTTATAATTAAGACCACTACTCATTAATATATTATTACTAACTTTACCATATAAACTACTATATTTTTTAGTAAGTTGTATATAATATGAAAAAAGATTCCTTCCAAACAAACATTTAGGCAATATAAAAACTAATAAAAGTATAAATATAAAAGAAACTCCTAAAAATATATACAAATTCTTTTTATCTCTTTTTTTCATAATACACCAACCCTATATTAAATATTATAAACTAAATTATAAAAAAATAAAAGAGCTCAAATCTATGAACTCTTCATTTCAAATAATATATCTCTAAGTTCCATTGCACGTTCAAAGTCTAAGTTAGCAGCAGCCTCTCTCATTTCTTCTTCAACCATTTCCATAGTTTTTTCTTGTTCTTTCTTACTTACTTTTTCAAATTTAGCTTCACTAATATCAACATTACTTATAACTTCTCTAATTTCCTTATTAATTGTTTGTGGAGTAATACCATGTTCTTTATTATATTCTTCTTGTATCTTACGACGACGAAGTGTCTCATCAATTGACTGCCTCATACTATCAGTCATTTTATCAGCATACATAATAACATGACCATTAGCGTTTCTTGCGCATCTTCCAATAGTTTGAATCAAACTTCTAGTATTACGAAGGAATCCTTCCTTATCAGCATCTATAATTGCAATCAAACTAACTTCAGGTATATCAATTCCTTCACGAAGTAAGTTAATACCAACTACAACATCATATTTTCCAATACGTAAGTCATGAATAATTTGAAGTCTTTCTAAAGTCTTAACCTCAGAATGAAGGTATGCAACTTTTATATCTAACTCTTTCAAATAATTAGTAAGTTCCTCACTCATACGAATAGTAAGAGTAGTAACCAAAGTTCTTTCATTCTTTTCAATTCTATCTTTTATCTCACCAATCAAATCATCAATCTGACCTTCACTCCTACGAACTTCTATTGTAGGATCCAATAGTCCAGTTGGACGAATAATCTGTTCAACATAATGTCCATGAACTTTTTCAAGTTCATAATCACCTGGAGTTGCCGAAATATAAATTGCTTGATTAATTTTACTTTGAAATTCTTCAAACTTTAAAGGTCTATTATCAAGTGCACTTGGAAGACGAAAACCATAATCAACTAAATTTTGTTTACGTGCTCGATCTCCGTTATACATACCACGTACCTGTGGAAGTGTAACGTGAGATTCATCAACAACAAGTAAAAAATCGTCAGGAAAGAAATCCATAAGTGTCATAGGAGTTTCCCCTGGTTTTCTTCCAGCCATAGGAGCAGAATAATTTTCTATACCAGAACAAAATCCAGTTTCCTCAAGCATTTCTATATCATGATTAGTTCTACTTTCAAGTCGTTCTGCTGCAACAAGTTTATTTTCATCTTTTAAAACTTTAAGTCTATCTTTAAGTTCTGCTTTAATTCTTTTAATACCCGCTTTTAATTTTTCATCACTAATAACAAAGTGACTTGCTGGGAAAAGTGTAACTGTTTTTTTATTACCAAGTACCGCACCAGTCAAAACATCTATTTCACTAATTCTATCTATTTCATTACCAAAAAATTCTATTCTATAACCAGTACTTTTCTGATAAGCAGGAATAATTTCTAAAACGTCTCCTCTAACTCTAAATGTTCCACGTTTAAAATCGATATCATTTCTTTCATACAACATCTCAACAAGTTTTACTAAAACATCTTCACGATTTATCTCTTCTCCCACTCTTAAAGTAAGCATCTTATTTTCATATTCTTCTCTTTCACCAATACCATAAATACATGAAACAGATGCAACTACAATAACATCTCTTCTAGATATTAAACTACTAGTCGCAGCATGTCTTAATTCATCTATCTCATCATTAATAGATGAATCTTTTTCTATAAAAGTATCGGTTGAAGGAACATAAGCTTCAGGTTGATAATAATCATAGTATGATACAAAATAATTCACAGAATTATTAGGAAACAATTCTTTAATTTCAGAATACAATTGCCCTGCAAGTGTCTTATTATGAGAAAGTATTAAAGTAGGTTTACCTACTTCTTTTATAACATTTGCAATAGTAAAAGTTTTACCAGTACCAGTCGCACCTAACAACACTTGTTCTTTTTTACCATCTAAAACACCATCAACTAATTCTTTAATTGCTTTAGGTTGATCTCCACTAGGTTTAAATTTAGATACTAAATCAAACATAAACATTACTCCTTTCTTTAAATATTATTTTACCCTGTATTATAATTAATAATCATAGTTTCTTGTGCGCTATTATTTTAACATTAATATATAGAAAACACAAGAGTAAATACTTTTAAAAAAAGAGAATAATTATAAAATTATTCTCTATCATATTTTTGATAATAATATTCTATGATAGGCTTACTACTAATTTCTTTACCACACATATTTTCTACTATTTCACGAGCAGTATAAACACCACCATTTTTATGAATATTATCATTTAAATATTTAGTAATCTTCTTAATCTCCCCATTCTTAAGCAATTCATCAACACTACCTAAATTCTCTTCTATATTCTCAAGAAACATTCCATCATAAATATTACCTAACAAGTATGAAGGAAAATATCCAAATAATCCTTCTGACCAATGAACATCTTGAAGTACTCCTTCACTATCATTTTGTATTTCCACTCCAAGATAATCTTTCATTTTTTTATTCCAAACTTTTTCTAAATCTTCTACTTTTAAATTACCATTAAATATATCACGCTCTATTTCATATCTTAAAATTATATGAAGAGCATAAGTAACCTCATCAGCATCTACTCTAATCTTACCAGGACTAACTTGATTAAACATTTTGACAAAATCATCTATATCAATATCAAGTTTTAATAATTTCTTTATATCATCATAAATAGGAATCCAAAAATTTTTATTTCTTCCTAAAATATTTTCATAAAAACGCGACTGGCTTTCATGAACATCAAGTAAATCTTCTAAACTCCCATCTTGTAAAAGTCTTATATTTTTATCTATACATTGCTCATATATACCATGTCCACCTTCATGAATAACAGTAGACGAAAACGAATTAGGATCACTCGTATTAGAAAAAGCAATACGAATATCATCATGTGCAAGTGTTGTTGTAAAACCATGAGGATAAATACCAAGACCTCCTCTATTCATATCAAATCCAATATAATTAAGTAAATACTTAGAAGCGTCCATTAGCTCACTATCACTATAGTTTTTATTTATAGTAATCACTTTATCAGTAGAAATTTTCTTAATTAAAGGAACTAAAGCATCTTTTATTTCTCCAAATAATTTATCTATAGTTTTAGTATCCATTCCTCTTGAATATTGATTTACCATAAAGTTATATAAATCATCTTCATCTGTCATATATCTATAATATTCTTTAGTCATATCAATTACT
>CANQUW010000010.1 GCA_947627145.1 uncultured Bacilli bacterium | reverse complement strand
ATAAATTTGAAGTAATTTTATGTAAAGCAGATAACTTAAAAGATTGTCTTAAAGAAATAAAAAATATTATTTTATATGACCCAACTAAACTAGAAAAATCTTTATATTTTAAAACTAATGATTTAAAAATAGAATTTATAAATGATATAGAAAAATCTTGGTGTTTAGATGGAGAAGAATTAAAAACAAATATTAATAAATTTGAATTTAAAATAGATCAAAAAACAAAAATGTTATTACCAGAAAAAAATATAAATAAATTATTTGAAAAAATTAAAAGTGCATAATTACTTATAATTTCTATAACATTATGATATAATTAAATATATATAGTAATGGAGGTTATGTCATGAAAGTACTTTTATATGCAGAAGGGCAAAATATAATTGGAAAAAGTGGACTAGGTAAAGCAATAAAACATCAAATGAAAGCTTTAGAACATGTAGGAGTTGAATATACAACAGACCCAAGTGATGACTATGACATACTACATATTAACACTTATTATATAAAGTCATATCTACTAGCTCAAAAAGCAAAAAAAGAGGGAAAGAAAATAGTATATCATGCTCATTCAACAGAAGAAGATTTTAAAAACAGCTTTATCTTATCAGATAGAGCGTCAACCCTTTTTAAAAGATGGTTAATAAAATGTTATTCTCTAGGAGATGTAATCATAACACCAACTCCATATTCAAAAAAATTACTTGAAAACTACAAAGGATTAGAAGATAAAAAAATATATGCTATATCAAACGGTATAGAACTAGAGTATTTTAAACCTGATGAAGAAGCACCACTTGATTTTAGAAACGTATATGGATATACAAAAGAAGATAAAGTAGTAGTTGGAATAGGTTTATACATTGAAAGAAAAGGAATAGTAGATTTTGTAGAACTAGCACGTCGTCTACCTGAATATAAATTTATTTGGTTTGGACATAGTCCATTATCTGCCGCAACAGAAAAAGTTCGTGAAGCAGTAGGAACTAAACTTCCTAACTTAAAATTTGCAGGTTATGTTGAACAAGATATGATAAGATCAGCTTTAAAAGACGCTAATTTATATGTATTTCCAACTTTAGAAGAAACAGAAGGAATACCAGCCATAGAATGTTGTGCTATGAAACAAAATTTATTAGTAAGAGATATTCCTGTATTTGATGATTGGCTAGAAGACGGAAAAAATTGTTACAAAGCTAAAAATGTAGATGAATTTGAAACTAAAATAAAAGACATTTTAGAAGGAAACCTTCCTAATCTTACAGAAGAAGCATACAAAGTAGCGGAGCAAAGAGATATAAAAATAATAGGAGAACAGCTAAAAGAAGTATATGAAAGTCTTTATTAATATAAAGATTTTTTTCTTGTAAAAAAATATCTAGAAAATGCAATAAACACAAGAAATCCTTGATTTTTTTGCCTTTTTGTGTTATAATATTGACACATTTAGTAAGGAGGGGTAAAGGATGAAATTTATAAAGAAAAAGAATAAAAAAATAAATGTTAAGCCAACTATGCAAGTAATTACAACTAAGAAAAATTTTATAAAACCTAAAACACATATGGCTAATTTATTTAGATTAAACTCCTTAGTATTAATCGCAACTTTATTTATAATGACTGGACTTATATGTGTATCATATAATTATATAGAAACAAAAAAAGAACTTGCTTTTGATATAGCAAATAGAACTATTAAACCAAAAACTATTGCTAAAGCAAAACCAAAGAAAGAAAAAGAAGAACCAACAGAACAACCACAAGAAACCAAAAAAAATAATGGACCTACTTTTGAATATATTGGTTACTTAGATATACCTACAATTAAATTAAGTAAAGGATTTTTAGATAAATCTTCACCATATAATAATGTTGATAAGAATATACTAGTATTAAAAGAATCAGATTATCCTGATGTTGAAAACGGAAACCTAATAATTGCAGGACACTCAGGAACAGGACCTAAAGCATTCTTTAAATATTTATATAAATTAAAAGTAGGGGATATTGCTAAAGTAACATACAATAAACATATATATACTTATAAAATAACTAGTATTGAAGAACAACCTAAAACAGGTACAATCACAATAAATAGAGATTACAACAAAAGAACTTTAACCCTTATTACTTGTACTTTCCAAAATAATACAGCACAAACAATATACTTACTTGAATGTATTAATATAGAGAAGGAGGAATCATAATGAAACCAGTAACTCTAATAGATAACTTAAATATTATAAAAGACATGGTCTCATCATCCACACTTTTTATAGTATTACTAGCTATTTCATGTTTTGCTATAATGTTTATAAGTAGAACTACAAGAATAAATGCAAAAATAAAAAGTAAGATATACATAGGAGTATACTTAGTAGCAGTAATCTCACTAATCGCACTTTATTACAAGAGTTTATCTACTATGTTTGATTATATGATGAATAACTTATTTGTAATATTCTGTTTTCCTAATCTAGCATGTTACTTAGCAAGTTTAATAGTATTGAATGTAGTTTTATGGATAACTACTCTAAATGGAAAAGAAGATACAATAACTAAAGTAGTAAACAGTTCTGTATTTGTTATATTACATTATTTACTTATATTATTATTGATAACTGCAAATAAAGAAAAACTAGATTTATTTTCTCAAAACTCTATATATGGAAATGATAAAGAAGTAGCAATCATAGAAATAAGTAGTATGATATTCATTTTATGGATAACCTTTACTATAATTTATAAACTAGTGCGAACAGTAATTTATAAAAGAAAAGGAATGGAATTAAATCAAGTAGTAGTTTATACTAGTGAACCAGATATAGTAGAAGAAAAAGAAGAAAAGATAAGAATGGTAGAAGCACCAGCTTTTATAAGACGTGGATATACTCCAAAACCTGCTATCGCACCTACTATAACAAAAGCTGAACCTGTAATTATACCACTTGATAAACCTAATACTATAGAAGTAGAAGCTAAAGTTGAGGAAGAACCAAAAGTTATAAAAACAAAAGAACAACTTGCATACGAAGAAGCTCTTACTTTAGAAGATTATAAATTATTACTTAACTTATTAAAAGCAGAAAAAGAAAAAATGAAAGAAAGAACTCGTGATGTAGTAATCAAAGATGATAGAAAAAGAGAAAGAAATATTGAGTCTCGTCTAGGAGAACTACAAGATCTTTATAAAAGTGTAAGTTAAAATAATTGAAAGGACTAATAGTCCTTTTCTTTTTTAGTAAAAATTAATTATTAGTAAATCTAAAAAACACTTTTCAAATACTAGAATATAAGATATAATTATTTTAGTAGGAAGTAGGTAGACAATATGAATTTAGACGGATTAAATGATAAACAAAAAGAAGCAGTTTTAGAACAAAATGGACCAATACTTATTCTTGCTGGAGCGGGAAGTGGAAAGACAAGAGTTCTAACAACAAAAATTGCTCATTTAGTAGAAGATTGTGATGTTAGTCCATATAATATTCTCGCGATAACATTTACAAATAAAGCTGCTAAAGAAATGAAAGATAGATTATATTCTCTTATAGGAGATGTTTCAAAATTTATACAAGTATCAACATTCCATAGCTTTGGAGTAAAAATATTAAGAGAAAACTATAAAGAATTAGGATATGACAATAACTTTGTTATTATGGATAGTGATGATAGTTTAACTGTTATTAAAAAGACTTTAAAAGAACTTAATAAAGATCCAAAAATGTATAATCCTAAAGCTATAAGAGGAAAAATAAGTAGTTGCAAAAATGAATTAATGTCACCCGATTCATATGAAAAATATGTTGCAAGTGACTATGAAAAAGTAGTATTAGAAGTCTATAGGAAATATGAAGAAAAATTAAAAAAGAATAACTCTGTAGACTTTGATGATTTATTACTTTTACCAATAAAACTATTTAGAGAACATCCTAGTGTCTTACAAAGATATCAAGAAAGATTTCAATATATTTTAATAGATGAGTACCAAGATACTAATGAAGCACAATATATCTTATCAAAAATGATAAGTGATAAATATAGAAACATTTGTGTAGTAGGAGATATAGATCAAAGTATATATTCATGGCGTGGTGCTAATTATAAAAATATTTTAAATTTTGAAAAAGATTATAAAGAAGCAAAGACCATCCTTCTTGAACAAAATTATCGTTCAACAGAAACAATCCTAGAAGCAGCCAATGACGTTATAAAAAATAATAAACAAAGAAAAGAAAAAAACTTATGGACTGCTCTTGGTAAAGGAGATAAAATTAATTATTATCGTGCATATAATGGTAGAGATGAAGCACAATATGTAATAAGGAAAATTAAAGAATTACACAAAAAAGGAGTAGAATATAAAGATATCGCAATACTTTACCGTGTAAATGCCCAATCTCGTATAGTTGAAGAAGAAATGTTAAAAGAAAATCTACCATATAAAGTAATAGGAAGTTTTTATTTCTATAGTAGACGCGAAATAAAAGATTTAATAGCATATTTACGCCTAATCCATAACTCACGTGATAATGTTAGTCTGCTTAGAGTTATAAACGTTCCAAAACGTGGTATAGGACTTAAAACACTTGACAAATTAACACAAAAAGCGGATAATATAGGCGCAAGTATTTATGATACTATTTCATCAGGTAAAGAACAAACTTTTAAAGAAATGATAGAAGATTTAAGAAAAGTATCTGAGCAAGTTACATTAACAGAATTAATTGATAAAGTTTTAGATGCCTCTGGTATGAAGAAAGCTCTAGAACAAGAAAAAACATTAGAAAGTGAAATAAGACTTGAAAACTTAGAAGAATTTAAATCTATTACTAAAAGTTTCGAAGAAAGAGAAGGTTCTGTTTCCTTAGAAGAATTCTTACTAGAAATAAGTTTAGTAAGTGATGTAGAGGAATATAAAGAAGATGATGATAGAATTAGTCTAATGACAGTTCACTCTGTTAAAGGACTAGAGTTTTCCAAAGTATTTGTAATTGGACTTGAAGAAGGACTTTTCCCTCATATTAATTCATTAATGGATCAAAATGAAGTGGAAGAGGAAAGACGACTATGTTATGTAGCAATCACAAGAGCAAAAGAAAACCTTTGGTTAGTAAATGCTAGAAGAAGAACATTATTTGGAAAAGATCAAATCAATCCACCAAGTAGATTTATTTCTGAAATAAGAAGTGAATTACTTGAAAGTAATGTAAACGTACATGAACAACAAGTAGAAGAAAAAATTACTGATAATGAAATTTTCAGAGAAGAAGATGTCGATTATCAAGTTGGAGACTTTGTATACCATGAAACATTTGGACAAGGAAAAGTAGTAGAAGTTACAAATACCCTTGTAAGTGTAGCTTTTAAACATCCTTTCGGTGTTAAAAAATTGATGAAAAATCATAAAAAATTGTCAAAAGTTTAGGAGGATTTTAAATGAAAGAAAAAAAAGAAGAATTAACACTTACTGTCCTTGCGGCAGGAATGGGAAGTAGATTTGGAGGACTAAAACAACTTGAACCAGTTGGACCTAATGGAGAATTTATAATTGATTATACAGTATATGATGCAATAAAAGCTGGTTTTGATAAAGTAGTTTTCATAATCAGAAAGGAATTTGAAAATGAATTCAAAAACACTATAGGAGCAAGAATCGAACCATTTATTAATGTTGAATATGCATATCAAGACATGAAAGATGTACCAGCTGGTGTAGAAGTGCCAGAAGAACGTACTAAACCACTTGGAACTTCACAAGCTTTATGGTGTGCAAGAAACAATATTAATGGAAAATTTGCAATAGTTTCAGCAGATGATTTCTATGGAAGAGATGCACTAATTCAAGCAGCAAATCATGCTAAAAATAGTGATGACTTTTCTATAATTGGTTATAAAATAGGAGATACCCTATCAAATAATGGTTCTGTAAAACGTGGTATTTGTCTTGAAGAAAATGGACATTTACAAAGAATTGTAGAAAGTAAAGTAGAAAGAAAAAATGGTGTTATTACATGTGAACCATTAAATGGTGAGGCATCATTCACAGTAGAAGAAAATCATCCAGTTTCAATGCTTTTAACTACAGTTGATACAAGAATAATACCAGCAATCGAACAAGAAATGCCAGAAGAAGCAAAAAAACATCAATCTGAAATGAACGAATATGAATTCTTATTCCCAGATACAATAGATAGAATGATGCAAAATAATAAAGTACAAGTTAAAGTTGTACCAACAGATGCTAGATGGTTTGGAATTACTTATAGAGAAGACTTAGAAACATTTAAAGCATCTATCGGTTATGCAATTGATGAAGGCATTTATCCAGCAAACTTATGGGGAGAAAAGAATAATATAAAAAAGAAATAAAAAGGAGGAAAAAATGAAAAACGAAATTTATTCAAAAGTATTTATGTGGATGTTTATTGGACTAGCAATAACATTTGGAACAGGATTTTTCCTATCACTAAATGAAACAATGTTAGAAGGTCTAATAAACAGCGGAATGTTTTTAATAGTGTTAATTCTAGAAGTAGGTATTGCCATATTTTTCGGAGTAAGAATCCAAAAAATGAGTTATATGACTGCACTTATTAGTTATCTATTATATGCATTCTTAACGGGACTTTCATTTGGATTTATATTTCTAGCATATAACCTAACATCAATAATAAGTGTGTTTGCTATAACTGCAGTACTATTCCTAGTTTTTGCAATCTATGGTTATACTACTAAAAGAGATTTAAGTAGTATAGGAACATTCTTATTTATGGGATTACTTGGAATAATAATATGTAGTATAGTAGGAATATTCCTACACAACAGTACATTTGATATTATTATAAATATTATTGGAGTAGTAATCTTCTTAGGCTATGTTGCTTATGATATTAATAAAATAGATAAATTAACTTATTATATAGAAGAAGATAAAGTAGCGGTCTATGGAGCATTTGAATTATTTCTAGATTTCATTAACATATTTTTATATTTACTACAGTTATTTGGAGATAATAATGATTAGATATCGAAGAGATATCTTTTCTTTTGTCTAAAACATGACAAATTATATAAAATTTGGACAAAAACGTTGACCTTTTCTTTTATTTTTTATAAAATTATTTTAGAATATAGTTGGATAATTTTGGAAAAGATAAATTTTTAAGATAAGAGAAGAGGTAAAATGATGGGAAATGGAAATATAAAAAATACATTCCTACTTTTAGGCATTATAACCATAGTAACAATAACTCTACTAGCTGGAAGTTATGGAATGCTTGTAGTTACTGAATATGGAGACGATAGACAATCAGTAGTTGCAGGAGAATTTAATATTGATTTTGAAAGTGGAGAATCTATTTCATTAGATAATGCAATACCAATGACAGATGAAGATGGAATGAAAAGTAAAAGTTTTGATTTTACAATATCTAATACCGGAGATATTTCAGCAAATTACTTAATAAGACTAGAAGAAGATCCATCAGTTGAAGTTAATAAAAAACTAAATGCAACTGAATTAAAATATAGCGTTAAAGAAGAAGATGGAGAATGGAGCGAGCCACAACTTCTATCAACATCTCCAAACTATATCTTAGTACAAGATAAAAATTTAAAAGCAGGACACAAAATAAATTATAGTTTGAAAGTTTGGATAGATGAAAACGTAGGCAACGAAGGAAAAAATAAAATATTTAAATCAAAAGTAGTAGTAGAAGCTGTTCAAGATAACTTGAATTTCAAGAAAAATATCGATGAAGCTCCAATCATAAATATAAAAGGTGATTCTTCTGTTAATGTAGAAGAAGGATCAACTTATACAGATGAAGGAATAGAAGAAGTAATAGATGATAAAGATAAAATAGATGTAAGTAAAGTTGTTACGACTTATCAATTTTATAACGAAGAGAAGTTAGAAAATGTCGAAAATGTTGACACTTCTAAAATTGGAGTGTATTATATTAATTATGAGGTAACAGATAATAGCGGAAATGTTGGAAGAGCCTCAAGAAGTGTAAACGTATATAAAAAAGGAACAACACCTCCAGCTATTAAATTAAATGGAGATGAAACCATTTATGTTGGTCCAGATGAACACTATGAAGAAAAAGGCATAGAAGCAACTAGTGATGATGGTGAAGATTTGACCGATGAAATTGTAACGATTGGAAAAGTAGATGAGAAAAAAGATGGACAGTACATAATGAGATACATCGCAAAAGATGGTGACAACAAAACAAGTGTTACAAGAACTGTTATCGTAAGTAGTACCGAAGTAGTAACGGTTGGACTTACTAAAGGTGCAGAAGTAAGTGCGATTGGCAGTAACGATACATTAACATGCAAAAAAAATGTTGATGAAGATAGTTGTGATATAACACTACCAACTATAGAGACAGAAGATGGATTTGTAGGTTATTGGTCAACATCAGATAAAGCAATTGATGGAGAATTACCAGGCGCAACAGTTTCAGTAAGTAAAGATACAACATATTATGCACTAGCAAGTAAAAAAATAAAAGTAACTTACGAAATGGAAAAAGGAGTATCTGAAATAGGAAAAGAAACTGATAGTTGTATAGTAAGAGATAAAGAAAAAGGATGTAATATAATCTTACCAACTATAGTTTCACGACTTGGTTATGACAAAAAGTTCTGGACAACTGATAAAGATGCAACAGAAGGTATTTCACCTAAAAAGACAGTAAAAGTAACAGAAAATACAACATATTATGCCAAAGCCTTAGATGAAACATCTCCTACTTGTAATGTAGATAGTACAAATACTAAAAAAGTAAATACAACAGGAAGCCTAACTTTAAAATTAAAATGTACTGATACAAGTGGAACAATAAAAAAAGACTTAACGAGTGATGATATAACTATCTTAGTAGACAAAACTGAAGTAACTCCTGATGTAAAAGAAATATCAAATACCACTAATACAAAAAATGGGAAAGTTTATTTAATATCATTAAAAGGATTAAGTATTCCAGGAAAATTAAGTCTAAAAGTTAAAGAAGACTCAATTCTTGATGATAGTAATAATGGAAACATAAAAACAGTAACAACTTCAGGAGTAACAGTTAAAAGTAAATAAATTAAATAAGACTATTAATCTAGTCGGTACTGCACCGAAAGATTATGGTCTTATTTTGTTTTAATTAGTGTATCGAGTAGTAGTGATTTAAAAAATCAAGTAGTAGAATATTAAAAATAGGAGAATTTTTAAAATGAAAGAGCATGTAAAAATAAGAAGACAAGGTAAATTCTACACTGCCTACGAAAACGATGCCTATGTACTTCATGCTGTAAGTAGCTACAAAATTAGTAAAGGAAGAGTAGGATTTCCAGTAAATGTACTTGGAAAAGTCCAAAATAATTTAGAGGATAAAAAGATAAGCTATGTGATAATTCAAAAAGATAAAGAAGTAGAAAAAAAAGATTTCAAAAAGAAAAATCAATATCAAAAATATCTAGAACTAGGTAAAAAATCATGTGAACAAAAAAAACGTGAAGAAGAATTAATAGATGCAATAAAAGCTTTACCAAATGCCAAAATAAGAAAAATAATGAAATTTATAAATGAGGTTATTTATGAATAAAAATGATAGATTTAAACTAGTGACAAAATGTAAAGAATTTATTGTATTTGTAAATGAAATCATAATAAACTATCCAAGAAAAGAATTTATATTAAAAGATAGACTTATTAATACAAGTTATGACCTATTAGAATTAATATTTATAACTAATTTACTTGAAGAAAATAGACTTTATAAACAAAAATTAATGCTTACAAAGATTAGTATGTTAGATTTTTATTTAGAAGAAAGTTACCATAAACAATGTATAAGTGAAAAAAAACTAAATAAAGGTTGTAGACAAATAGAAGAAATGCAAAAAATGATTTATGGATGGGTAAATAGCGATGAAAGTTAATTATCAAACAATGTTAGATTTATTCAATAACGAAATAAAAAAGAATACAAAAAATAAAAGAAAAATATATAGATTTGAAAGATTCTTATCTATGAATATTACTAAAATATGTTATGTTATAAATAATAATTTATATAAGTCTATGAAATATAATATATTTATTATAAAATATCCTAAATATAGAATTATTATGTCTTTAAATATTAAAGATAAACTTATAAATCACTATGCTGCAAGATACATTTTAATGCCTAAGTTAGAAAGATTCTTAGATCCAAGAAATGCTGCAACTAGAAAAGATATGGGAAGAGATTATGCACTAGATATGTTAAAAGGATATTTAGAAAAGTTTAAATATAAAAAAGATTGCTATGTTTTAAAACTAGATATATCAAAATATTTTTATAGTATTGATCATGAAGTATTAAAAAATATGTTAAGAAAATATTTAACAGATGAAGAATTTGAAATGATGGAAGTAATAATAAATAGTACTAATTTCCCATATATCAATAGACAAATAGATAACTTAAAAAACTTAGAATTATCTCGTACAACAGAAAGGCATAGTGAAATAAATGCTATTCCTTATTATGAAAAAGGTAAAGGTCTTCCAATAGGAAATATGACAAGTCAGTTTCTCGCAATCTATTATCTAAATGAATTAGACCATCAAATAGTACATGATTTCCATTTAAAATATTATTTAAGATATATGGATGACTTTGTAATACTTTGGGATGATTTAGATGAATTAAAAGAAGCAAGAGATAAAATAATAAATATATTGGAAGAAAAGTATAAACTTCATGTCAATAAAAAGAAAACAAATATTACAAACATAAAAGAAGGATTTACCTTTTGTGGATATAGATTTAGAATAATAAATAAAAAAACAGTAATAAATGTAGCGGGAGATACTAAAAGAAGAGTAAAAAGAAGAATAAAAGAAGTAAGATACTTATATGACCATGATAAAATATCACTACAGAGTGCTTTCTCATCAATATCAACATATCAATTTGGATTTAAATATGGTTCTCAAAGAAAAATACAAAGACTTATAGAAAAATACTTTTATAAAAAGGAGAAATCATGATAAAAACAAGATATAATTTTATAAAAAGTTTGTATAAAGACTATGTAATAATTTTTAAAATAAAAAAATCTTATCATATTCCAGATAAAGAACTAGATATAATAGGGCCTTTTAAAAGAAAAGGTAAATTAATAGATTTCTTACAGGAAAACCATATAAATTATATTATAGTAGATAACTTAGAAATAATAAGTAAAAGAGAATACTCTGATAATAAATATTATGAAATGAAAAGAAAAACTTTAATATGGGAAATTTATAGGAACTTTGAGGAAGTATTAGTAAGAAAGAAAATAAAAGAAAAATAGAAGAGTTCTTCTTTTTTCTTTAGAAATTTGTTATACTGAAAGTGGTGATAATATGAATAATGAAACAAGAGAAAGAATGGAAGAATTAATAGAGATTTTAAATGAAGCTAATCATAATTATTATGTATTAGACGAACCAACTATTACAGATCAAGAATTTGATAAATATTTAAATGAACTTATAAAAATAGAAAAACACCATCCAGAATGGGCTAAAAGTGATAGTCCAACAAAAAGAGTAGGTGGAGAAGTTCTAGATAAATTTGAAAAAGTAAGACATAAAATACCAATGATGTCTTTACAAGATGTTTTTAATTTAGATGAAGTACGTGACTTCGATAGAAAAATAAAAGAAGAACATGTTACTCCAGAATATGTATGCGAATTAAAAATAGATGGACTTTCTGTTTCACTTCAATATGAAAATGGAAAGCTAGTAAAAGCTGCAACTAGAGGAGATGGAAATGTTGGAGAAGATATAACACATAATGTTAAGACAATAAAAACTGTTCCATTAAAATTAAAACAAAATATAGATATTGAAGTTCGTGGAGAAATCTATATGAGTAAAGAAACACTAAGAAAACTAAATGAAGAAAGAAAAAAGAAAGGCGAACCACTTCTTCAAAATCCAAGAAATGCAGCTGCAGGTTCAGTAAGACAACTAGATTCAAAAGTTGCCGCTAAAAGAGGATTAGATGTATTTATATATCATCTACCAAATCCAGAAGACTACAATATTAAAACTCATGAAGAAGCACTTGATTTTATGAAAGGATTAGGATTCAAAACTAATCCTAATAATCGTTTTACAAGAGATATAGATGAAGTAATAGAGTTTATTGAAGAAAAAACTCAAGAAAGAGATAACTTACCTTATGTAATAGATGGTATAGTTATAAAAGTAAATGATTTAGAAAAACAAAAACGTCTAGGTAGAACTGCTAAATATCCAAAATGGGCAGTTGCTTATAAATTTCCAGCAGAAGAAGTACTAACAAAATTAAAAGATATAATTATGACAGTAGGTCGTACCGGACAAATAACACCAAATGCAGTTCTTGAACCAGTAATAGTTATGGGCTCAACCATTTCACGCGCTACTCTTCATAATGAAGAATACGTAAGAGAAAAAGATTTAAGAATAGGTGATATTGTATCTATTCGTAAAGCAGGAGATGTTATCCCAGAAGTAGTAAAACCTATTAAAGAAAGAAGAAATGGAAAAGAAAAAGAATTTGAAATGATTACTAACTGTCCAAAATGTAATACACCTCTAATAAAAAAAGAAGGTCAAGTAGATTACTATTGTCCAAATGAAAACTGTCCCGCAAGACGTGTTGAAAGTTTTATTCATTTTGTGTCCCGCGACGCCATGAATATAGAAGGCTTTGGAGATAGAATAATGGAAGATTTTTATAATTTTGGCTTCTTTAAAGAAATACCTGATATCTATCTGTTAAAAAATTATAAAGAAGAACTTATAGAATTAGAAGGTTTTGGAAATAAATCAATTAATAAGTTATTAGATAACATTGAAAGAAGTAAAGAAAACTCTTTAGAAAGATTGCTATTTGGTTTCGGGATTAGTAATGTAGGTGCTAAAACTGCTAAGGTTCTTGCGAAAACTTTCAAAAATCTTGATAACTTAATGAATAAAACTGTAGAAGAACTAACAGAAGTACCCGATATAGGAAAAATAATTGCTGAAAGTATAGTAAATTATTTTAAAAATGAAGATAATATAACAATGATAGAAAAACTAAAAGAATTAGGAATAAATACTAAATATCTAGGAAGTGAAGAACAAGAAACAGAAGAATTTAGTAATAAAACTTTCTTAGTAACAGGAACACTAGAAAACTTCACAAGAAATGAAATAGAAAATGCAATAGAAAACTTAGGAGGAAGAACAACTAAATCAGTTTCTAAAAAAACAGATGTTGTAATAGTAGGTACATCTCCTGGTTCTAAATACCAAAAAGCACAAGATTTAGGAATTACAATCTGGAATGAAGATGAAATTTTAGAAAAAATAAGAAAGTATCAGTAGAAAAAAAAGAATATTTAGTGTATACTAAATAATAAGAGTAAGAGGTGAGGCTTGTGAGTTTATTTAAAAAGAAAGAAGTTAAGACTGCTATTAATGCCATTAACTTACAATCAAATAGTGAAAAAAGAGTAATAAGAACATTGAATATATTATTAATAATAATAGTTATTTTTACTATTATGATATCTGTAGATTATATTAATGTAAAAAAATATAAAAAAGGACCATACTTTGCTATTCCATTAAAAACATATGATGATGGTGGAACAAAAGTATATTATGGACTTGGTTATAAAGTTATAAAATATCATCAAAAAGTAGGAAGAAGAGATATGGTAATTGGTAGTTGGCTCATGACTTACAGCGCATCTCCAACAGTTGCAACTCCAATAGATTTAGCGCTTACTTTTAGAGATAATCCGGATGCTAGTTATAAAAAATTTAAAGGTCGTTTTGTAAAAATAACTGCCAAACTAGAAGAAACACATCTAGATTCAAATGAAGCCTTAATCAAATATCAAGACCCAGATGGTGGTAATTATACTCTTGATATAATATGTAAAATGGCTAAAGGTGAGGATGTAATAAACAATATTGTTGGAAGTGAAGTAACAGTAATTGGAACAATAGATAAATATAGTGTAGCGACACGCACTAGTCCAAATAAATTAACAATAAAAGATGCCTTTATGGAATAGAAGTAACCATTTAATATGGTTATTTTTCTTAATTAAAAAGGAGGAAAATATGTTAGAAGAAAAATATAATAAACTAATAAATTTTTTTAAAGATATTTCTAAAATACCAAGAAACTCTGGAAGTGAAGAACAAATTGCGGACTTTTTATGTGATTTTGCAAAAGAAAGAAACTTATACTATAGAAAAGATAAATATAATAATGTCTTAATTAAAAAGGATGGAATCAACAACAAAAAAACTATTCTCTTTCAAGCACATACAGATATGGTATGCACTAAAATAAATAATAGTAAACATGATTTTACAAAAGATCAAATAGAAATAATAGAAGATAAAAATACACTACACGCAAAAGATACAACTTTAGGTGCAGATGATGGAATAGGAGTTGCTTTTCTAATGTTACTTCTAGATGATAGAGAAATAGAAAGCCCAATTGAATGTCTCTTCACAACATCAGAAGAAACAGGAATGAACGGTGCTAAAGAATTTGACTATTCTGATATCAATGCAAGTTACTTAATAAATTTAGATGGAGAAGAAGAAAATACTGCCATCGTTGGATGTGCAGGAGGAATAACTTTAGAATATACAAAAGACCTAAAACAAAAAAAAGTAACAGATGATATATACTCTTTATCGATATCTAATCTTTATGGAGGACACTCAGGAGTAGATATTGCAAAAGATAGAATGAACTCTAATCTCCTTGCGGCAACTCTTTTAAAAGCTCTAGAAAATATAAAAATAATATCTTTTATAGGTGGTTCTAAAGATAATGCTATCGCAAATAATACCAAAGTAATATTTACAACACCAACTAAAAATATAAAAGATATAATAAATAAAAAATTATCAGAAATAACTTTTACAAAAGAAGATTCTACTCTAGAAGTATCATGTGAAAAAATAGAAAATAAAAATTATAAAAGTATAAGTACAAAAGAAAGTAAAAATATAATAACACTTATAACTAACTTAAAACAAAATGTAATTGAATATAACAAATATATAAAAGAAAGTCCTGAAGTATCAGGAAATATTGGAGTAGTAAAAATAGAAAATGGTAAATGTCTAATAAAAGAATCTCTAAGATCAAATGATGATTCTAAAAAAGAAAAATATAAAGAAGAAAATAATAATCTCGCAACATCTCTAAATTTTAGTATTGAAGAAAGTAGTGATTATCCAGGATGGATATATAATCCAATTTCTAAATTAAGAGATAAATATATTTCTTCATATAAAAAATTCCATAACAGCGAAGAACCTATTTTATGTGATATTCATGCAGGAGTAGAGTGTGGTATAATTTATAAAAAACTACCTCACTTAGATATGATATCAATAGGTCCAGATATCAAAGATGTTCATACTCCAAATGAAACACTATATCTTGATTCTTGTAAAAGCTTGTTAGAAACTTTATTGGATTTAATAAATAACCTAGACTAAAATATATAATAATTCTTTTTAAGTAAAAGAATTATTTTTCTTTAGAATAATGTCTATTTATGGTATAATATCATATGTAAAAGGAGGACTCCTATGGAAAATAAATTAACAGATGAAGAAGTATTTCATGTTGCGCATCTCGCAAGAATTGAAATAGATAATGATGAACTTGAAAACTATAAAATAAAATTAAAACAAATTTTAAATGAAGTAGAAAAGATGAATGATATAAAAGTTAACGACGAAGATATACTAATCGCACCACTTGAGCATAATACAACTTTAAGAGAAGATGAAAAAGGTGATATGCTAGAGCCTAAAGAAGTTTTAAAAAATGCTCCAAACAAAAGTGGTGACTTTATAAAGGTACCGGTGATGATAAGTGACTAAATATTTAGATTTACCTATAACTAAAATAAACGAATTATTAAAAACAAAAGAAATAAAAGTTGTTGACTTAATAAATGAATCATTTGAAAGAATAGAAAAAAATAAAGACTTAAATTGTTTTATTACTTTAAATAAAGATAATGCTTTAAAAGAAGCTGAGGAGTTAGACAAAAAAGAAGTTGATTCCTTACTTTTTGGTATGCCTATAATTATAAAAGATAATATGAATACCAAAGACTTACGCACAACTGCGGCATCTCACATGTTAGATAATTTTATTCCAATTGAAGATGCTGATGTTGTAAAAAAAATAAAAGATAAGAATATGATTATTATTGGTAAAGCCAATATGGATGAATTTGCGATGGGGTCAAGCAACAGAACTTCATACTTTGGACCAGTTAAAAATCCATGGAATAAAAAACGTGTTCCAGGTGGTTCAAGCGGAGGAAGTGCTGCAGGAGTAAGTAGTAGAATCGTACCATTCGCCTTAGGTAGTGATACTGGAGGAAGTATAAGACAACCATCAAGTTTCTGTGGAATAGTAGGACTTAAGCCAACTTATGGTCGCGTATCTCGTAACGGACTTATCGCTTTTGCATCAAGTCTAGACCAAATCGGACCAATGACAAGAAACGTCTATGAAAACGCATTACTTTTAAATGCCATAGTTGGACACTCTGATATGGATTTAACAAGTGTAAAAAGAGATGAAGAAGATTTTACAAGACTAATTGGAGAAGATATAAGTGGCATGAAAATTGCTATTCCAAAATTTTATGTTAGTGAAAGTATCGATAAAGAAATAAGAGAAAAACTAGATAGTATAATTGATATCTTAAAAAGTAAAAACTGTACTATAGATTATGTTGATATAGACTATATTGATAAATGTGTAACACTTTATCAAATAATTGCTATGGGAGAAGCAAGTAGTAATCTTGCTCGCTTTGATGGAGTACGTTATGGATATTCTTATCCTGAACCTAAAAACTATGAAGACTTATATTTAAAAACTAGAAAGATAGGTTTTGGAAGTGAAGTAAAAAGAAGAATCATGATTGGTAGTTACCTACTTAGTGGAGAAAATGCGAAAATTTATTATAATAAAGCTCTACAAATAAGAGATGATGTTAGAAAAAGTTTCTTAAAAACATTTGAAAAATATGATTTAATTATCGGACCTACAACAACAACTTCTGCATATCCTCTAGATAAAGACTTAGATGATGCTGTTAAAAGTTTCTTAGATGATATTCTAACAATACCAGTTAATATGGCAGGACTTCCAGCAATGTCACTTCCAATAGGTTTTGATGAAGAAAATCTACCAATAGGTATGCAAATAATCGCATCTCCTTTCGATGAAGCAAACATTTATAAATTAGGAAGTTACATAGAAAAGACACTAGACTTAGATTTAGATCCAAAGGTAGGTGAGAATGATGAGTAATTATTTAAACACAATAGGAATAGAAGTACACGTAGAACTTAAAACAAATACTAAAATATTCTCAAATAGTGTAAATGGATATGGAGAAAGTGCTAACTCTCTTACCAATATAGTTGACTTAGGTTATCCAGGAACACTTCCTACTTTAAATAAAGAAGTAGTACGCCTTGCAATAAAAGCATGTAAAGTTCTAAATTGTAATATTAGACGTGAAATGTATTTTGACCGTAAAAACTATTTCTACCCAGATAATCCTAAAAATTATCAAATAACTCAAGCTCGTACTCCAATTGGATACGATGGATATGTTGAAATAGAAATAGATGGAAAACCTAAAAAAATAGAAATAGAAGAACTACATATAGAAGAAGATACATGTAAAAGTACTCATAGAAAAAATGTTACTCTACTAGACTTCAATAGAGCGGGAGTACCTTTAATTGAAATAGTTACCAAACCATGTATATCTTCTCCTGAAGAAGCAAAACTCTACATTGAAAAACTAAGAAGTCTACTTCTATATGCTGATATAAGTGATTGTAAAATGGAAGAAGGTTCAATGAGATGTGATGCCAATATTTCACTAAGAAAAAATGAATCTGATCCATTTGGTACTAAAGTAGAAATAAAAAATATTGGTTCAATTAACAATGTTAAATTAAGTCTTGAAAAAGAAAGAGAAAGACA
>CANQUW010000009.1 GCA_947627145.1 uncultured Bacilli bacterium | reverse complement strand
GAAATAGATGCAGTAGGACACAGAGTAGTTCATGGTAGAGATAAATATACAGAATCAGTTTTAATAACAGATGAAGTAATAAAAGATATTGATGAATTTAAAGAGTTTGCACCAATTCATAATCCAGCAAACTTACTTGGTATAGAAGCTTTTAGAAAAATTTTACCAAATACACCAATGGTTGCCGTATTTGATACAGCTTTCCATCAAACTATAAAAGAAGAAAACTTTATATATCCAGTACCTTATAAATGGTATAAAGATTATCAAGTAAGAAAATATGGTTTTCATGGAACAAGTCATAAATTTATTGCCCAAACTATTGCAGAAAAACTAGGAAGAAACGATTTAAGAATAATAAACTGTCACTTAGGACAAGGAGCTTCTCTTGCTGCGATAAAAGATGGTAAATGTGTAGATACAACTATGGGATTCACTCCACTTACAGGTGTAGTTATGGGAACACGTTCTGGAGATGTTGATGCATCTATCATTCCATTTATTATGGAAAAAGAAGGAAAAAATGTTCATGAAGTATTAGATGACTTAAATAAAAAATCAGGATTCTTAGGAATAAGTGAATATAGTAGCGATTCAAGAGATATTGAAGAAGGAATAGCTGCTGGTAATAAAAACTGTGCTCTAGCAGAAGAAAAATTTATAAGAAGTGTAGTTAATTATATTGCACAGTACTATGTATTATTAGGTGGATGTGATGTATTAACATTTACAGCAGGTATAGGAGAAAACAGCGCAAACACTCGTCTAAAAGTAGTAGAAGAACTAGCATCTCTTGGAATGAAAATAGATGTTGATGCAAACAATGTACGAGGAGAATTTAGAAAAATTAGTGCTGCTGATTCTAAAACTGAAATATATATTGTTCCAACTAATGAAGAATTAATGATTGCAAGAGATACAGAATCAATTGTAAAAGGAAATTAGAAGGATTAGATTAGAATGTATAAAAAAATTTATAAAACAATAAAACAATTTGATACAATCGTTATTGCAAGACACATTGGAGTAGATCCCGATGCTTTATCTAGTCAGATAGCACTTCGTGACTCTATTCGCCTAACTTTTCCTGAAAAGAAAGTTTATGCAGTAGGTGCAGGAAGTAGTAAATTTTCACATATAGGTACTCTAGATAAATTAGAAGTATCTCCAAAAGATACTTTATTAATAATTACTGATACACCAGATAAAAAAAGAGTAGATATAGAAAATATTGATGATTATGAACATAAAATAAAAATAGATCACCATCCATTTGTGGAAGAATTTTGTGATATAGAATGTATTGAAGATACAGCGTGTAGTGCTTGTGAAATAATTATGGATTTAATAAAAAATACTAAACTAGAATGTAATAAAGAAATAGCAGAAACTTTATTTATTGGTTTAGTTGCTGATTCAAATAGATTTTTATTTGATAGTTGTACTCCAAGGACTTTTTCTCTTGCGTCTTACTATCTAGAAAATTATAAATTTAGTGTTAATGATATGAATCAAAAAGTATATAAAAGACCACTAAAAGAAGTAAGATTAGAAGGTTATATGGGAGAAAATATGGTCGTAACAAAACATGGTGTTGGTTATATGAAAGTAACAAATGATATAATTGACAAGTTTAAAGTAGATTCAGCGTCTCCTGGCAACATTATTAATAACTTTAACTTTATAGACGAAGTCCTAGTTTGGGTAACGATGACAGAAGATATTAAAAATGAACAAATACGTATATCAATACGTTCACGTGGACCGATAATTAATAAAGTAGCTGAAAAATATAATGGTGGCGGCCATGCTATGGCAAGTGGTGCCAAACCAAAAACTTTTGAAGAAGCTATGAAATTAATAGATGATTTAGATAAAGTAACAAAGGCATTTATTAAAAAAGAAAAGGAAAGATAATATGGTAATAAAAGAATCAAAATTAGATATTATGGCATCTCGCCGTAGTCAATATCCATCACTTGATTTTCCAGAGTTTTTACTTGTTGGAAGAAGTAACGTTGGAAAAAGTAGTTTTATAAACACTATGCTAATGAGAAAAGAGCTTGCGCATACTTCTTCAAAGCCAGGTAAAACTAAAACTCTAAATTTTTATCTTATAAATAATGAATTTTATTTTATAGATGCTCCAGGTTATGGATATGCTGCAGTTGATAAAAAAACTCAAGCAAAATTTGGAAAACTAATTGAAGAATACTTAGAAAATAGAAAAGAATTAAGAAGAGTATTTATGCTAGTAGATATGAGACATAAACCTACAGAAGATGATGTGTTAATGTATAACTACTTAAAATACTATAATCTACCTGTTACAATAATCGCAACAAAATCAGATAAAGTTGGAACTACAAGAAAAGAAAGACAATTAAAACAAATTACAAATACCCTAGATTTAGTAGTGGGAGATGACATAATAGTATTCTCAAGCTCTACAAAAGAGGGAAGAGATGAATTATTACAAAAATTAGAAGACTTAATTATAGAGACAATTTAAGTCTTTTTTTCATACTATAATGTAGGTGGTATGATGAAAGTAGAAATTATATCAAAAGATAAGCTTTTAATTTATATAAATAATGTTTTTTTTAAAGAAGAAATATGGGAAGATAAAGATAAAATTATAAAATGGGTAAAGAATTATATTATAAGATTAAAAAATAATTATAATATTAAAATTAGAGGGTTTTATAAAGTAAGAGTATTTCCAAATAAAAAAGTAGGAACGTTTGTAGAAATGGAAAAGTTAGATGAAGATGATTATGATAGTATAGAGCTTAGAATTATAGTAGATTATAAAGAAAGAATCTTTTTTAAATTTTCAGATTATTTTGATATACCAAAAGATTGTAAATATATATACTATGATAATTTTTATTATGTAGAAATAGAAAATTTAAAAAATAATATACTAAATTTTATAGAAATGGGAGAAATTGTTTGTGAAAGAAGTATACCTGAAATATTTTATAAGGGTAAAAAAAGAAAAAAATGAATATAAAAGCAAGGATTTCCTTGTTTTTTAAATCTTTATAAAGTCAAAAAAAGATACTAAAATAGTTGAAAAAAAACGAAAAATATTGTAAAATAGTGAACATATTTTGTATTTATATATAAATAAGTAGGGGAGGAAAGTTGAAATGAACAAACAAGGTTTAAATATTAAATATATTATTA
This sequence comes from uncultured Bacilli bacterium, assembly GCA_947627145.1. The sequence goes on along the minus strand of CANQUW010000009.1, from coordinate 16,165 downwards.
TACTTTTTTTAATGGTATTTTTAATGCCATTAAATGTGTTTGCTAAAAATGGAATAACTTTAAAAACAGATGAAAGAATATTAGAAGAAGGAGAAGAAATTGTTGTAACTGCAAAAGCTTCTAGTGATAAGGAACTTTATGCACTAACTGCAACTCTATCTTATGATGCAAATGTTTTTGAGAAAATTGATGATAGAGATTTTATAATAGAAGATGATTCAGTAAATATTATTTATAATACATCTAATCATAAATTTGGTATTATTAACAAATCAGGAGAAATAAAAAAAGAATTATTTAAAGTGAAATTAACTGTTAAAAAGAATCCAAACGCTGGAGAAACTGCTATAGCACTTACAAATATCTCATCTTCAGATGGAAATAAAAAAACAAAATTTGAAAAAACATCAAGTACAGTATTAATAACAAAAGACGGTGAAGATAATGAAGTAGTACCTACAAATAAATCTAAAGAAGTAAAAGACATCAAAGAGAAAATAATAACAACATTTTCAACTTGCCCTATAATTTTTTGGTTAATAGTAATTATAATAATCCTTGCTATTACATGTTTTATAAATATAATTTCTAATAAAAAAAATAAAAACAGAACAATAATGAGTTTAAGTGTAGCTATTGTTGGTTTGTTCTTAATATTATTATCTTTATATATAACAAATGCTGATAAAATAGATGTAAATAAAGACGGTAAAAAAGACTATGAAGATGCAGAAGAAATAATAAAATATATTATCGGTATTGAAGGACAAAAACCAGAAGAAGACGATACTGATGAAATAACTTCTTCTGATGAAGGATATAATGTAGTTGGATACCAAACTACTTCTAGAAGAAAATACAATAAAGTAAAATATTTAAAAAAGAATCCAAATAGCTATGATACAAATGGAGATGGAAGAGTAGATGTTAATGATGCTGGACATAACACAGTAAATACAACTCAAAATACTGAAGTAACTTTAAGAAAAATAGATGATGAAAATAACTATTATGTAAAAAAAGGAAATATAACTCTTAAATTTACTGCTGAAATAAATCCATCTAATATAACAATTACTCAAGTAAAAATTGGTGATAAATATTACAATGTAAAATATAATAATGGAGTATATTCAGTTTTAATAAATGATTACAATAAAGCAGGAGTACATAATTTTGTAATTAATGCAGTTAAATTATCTAATGGAGAAGAAAGAGGTATTAATTTAAACATTAAAAAAGAAGTATTAAAAGATATACCTAAAGCAACAAACATAAAATATGACCCTAAAAATGGTAATTTAGAATTTCTAATTAAAGATGATGATAGAGCGTTAAAAAATGCTAAACTAACTATTTATGAAGGTATTGTAACAGCGGATGATTTAAATGGAAAAAATTTAGGAAGTGGACTTCTTGATAGTGAAGATCCTGACCAAAATTTAGATGATTTTGAAAAAATTAAAATTGCATACGAAAAAGATTTAGATATTGAAAATAATAATTTTAAAATAAATCCTAAACTAAATTTAGGTAGTTCATACACAGTAGTTATTACAGGTAGTTATGACTTAGACAGTAATATTGATAATGGTAAAAACTATTATGAAAACGAAATTTTAAAAGATACACCACATAGTATTACTGCGGGAACAGTTAATATTAAACAAGTAACAAATTTAGAAGAATTATATCCTCATAAAAATGATGATATTGAATTTGTATTTGATGTAGATTTTAAACCAGAAGAAATCAAAAGAAGTATTACTCAAGTAATGATTGATAATGAATTAGTTGATGTTACATATGTAGATGAGAATCGCTATAAAATAAATATCGAAGGTGAAAATAATTATGGTATTCATAATCATAAAATATCTGCAGTAGTACTAGATAATAATACTGAAGTATTATGTGATTATAATATTGAATACGATATTTTAAAAGATGAACCAGAAATTAAAGACTTTGTATATCATGAACAAGATAATAAAGTAACATTTACTATAAATGATAATGATAAAGCATTTAATAATGCTAAGATTATAATTACTAATGAAAATGAAGAAGAAGTTTTAAATGAGAAACTAGATTTATCACAAAAAGATTTTGAGTTTACAGTAAATCTTAAAAAAGGACATAATTACAATGTTAAAATAACTGGAGAATATGACTTAGATAGTGATGATAAAAATAACAAAAATAATGATACTATGAAGTTTACTCATGAACTTACAGTTTATGATATCACTTTAAAAAATGCAAATGAAGAAAAAGTTTATTATGCCAAAAAAGGAGAAAATGTAACATTAAAATTTATGCCTACAATAACACCAAATGAAAAAAAAGTATCTATAAGTGAAGTTATAATTAATAAAGAAAAATATACTCCTACAAAAAATACTGATGGAACTTATAGTGTTGATATAACCGCAAACGCTAAAGCAGGTACAACAGATTATAACTTTGAAAAAATTATAATTGATGACGAAGAGATTAATACATCATTAACTTTAACAGTGGATGTCTTAAAAGATGAACCAAGTATTACTAACCTTTTAATTGATCAAACAAAAGATAAAATAACATTCACTTTAAATGATGAAGATAAATCATTAGATGATAAAAATCCTGGTAAACTAATAATCAAAGATGAAAACGGTACAACTAAAAAGGAATTCTCAATCAAAACAGGTGATAATGAAATAGACTTAGAAAGCCTTGTAAAAGAACTTGAAGAAGGTGGAGTTTATAAATTAGATATCAAAGTAAATTATGATTTAGATTCTGATAAAGATAATGGACTTAATGAAGAAAAAGATAAAGTACTAGTAGAAGATCATATGATAAAATTCTATAAAGTAAAACTTGAATTAGATTCTTCAAATAACTTATACGTTGTAAAAAATACAACTGTACCATTTAATATAATTTCAAAAATTGCTGATGAAGAAAATGTAAAAATAAAATCATTTGTAATGAGTGACAATACAGTTATTGATGCAAATGAAAATGAAGAAAACTATTCTATTAATCTTAAAACACCAGATAATTTTGGTAAAAAAACATACAAAATTGTAAAAGTAATTTTATCAAATGACATAGAAGTTGAAGCAACTTTAAATATTGAAGTATATGTTTTAAAAGATAAACCATATATCAATAAATTGAATGTAAATAGTGATAATACAGCTTTAACTTATGAATTAGTAGATAATGATAGTGCTTTAACAGAAGGAACAATTACAATTTATGATAAAGAAAATAAAAAATTAAAAAGTGAACCTTTAGATAGTAAAGGAAAACTTGAATTTGAATTCCAAGAGGATGAAACTTATACTGTTAAAGTGATTGGAAGTTATGATTTAGATGATGATAAAGATAATGAACTTAACGAAGAAAAAGATAAAGAAATGACTTCTGAGACATTTGTAATAGGAGGAGATTATAACTTTATATTAAAAAATGCATCTATTACAGATGCTCTACAACCAGGTAAAAAACCTATAATAAGTTTTGAAAGTTCTAACACTAGAAAAGAACCTATTGAAAATGTTTATATAACAAACGATAATAATGAATCTAAAAAATATGATATTACTAATAAAAATGATGATGAATACGAAGTATTATTAGAAGATGCTGACATAACACCAGGACGTCATACAGTTACATTAGATAGTGTTAGTATGCAAGATTTAAAATCATTTGATAATGATAAAGATTATAAAGTTGGCACTTTAACTTATACTGTATTAAAAGAAAAACCTAAAGTAGAAAATCTTAAACTTAAAGATGATAAAGGTAATAAGAATATTGATGTAGAGTTTAGTTTAATTGATAAACATTCTACATGTAAAAGTTTAACTATTGCACTAGTAGAATCAAATGGTAAGATAGTTACAACTAAAGATATTACAATGGAAGAAATTAATAACTCTAATATTAAAGTGTCTCTACCATATACTAATAGTACTGATGGACGTTATACAGTAAAAGTACTTGCTGACTATGAACTAGCTGATAAATATAATTATACAAACCAAGAAATTGGAGAAGAATCAATTCTTACTCATACAACAGATGAAATATATATTAAAAATATGTATATAACTAATGATAAAAATCAAGATACAAATAATATATATCCAAATAAAAATGAGAAGAATTACCAAGTAGCAGTAGAAGTTTATGTTGGAGATAGTGTTAAAACAGGAAAATCATATTCTAGAGTATCAGGAGTAACTATCAATGGAGTAAATTATCCTGCACATCAAACAAGTGGTTTCAACTCAAAAGTATATGTTAGTATACCAAGTACTGCTGGAGTTATTGAATTAAAAGCAGATAGAGTCCAACTAGCAAGTGATGGATACTGGCATATATATAATGACTACTACTCAGTAGAAGAAAAATCATTAAAAATAGAAGTATTAAAAGATAAACCAAAAATAGAAAATCTTACTATTAAAGAAGACTATGACAATGATGAAGTAACATTTAAATTTAATGTAGAGTTAGATGAAACATCAACAGATGATGAAGATGAATTCTTTGATGGAACTGTTGAACTAGATGGAAAAACAGAAAAGATACATAAAGGTGAAAATGAAGTAACTTTTAGAGGTATAGAAAAAGATAAAGATTTAGACTTGAAGTTTATTGGTAGTTTCGACTTAGATACAGATAAACTTAATGGTGAAGATAAAAATACTTTTATAGATGAAGAATTCCATACAGTTAAATATGGACTATATAATAAAGATAAATATGATAGTGTTTCTATTGAAGATGGTAAAATTTTAAGTGAAAAAGGAAATAAATATTTTGAGAAGAATGAAAAAATAAACTTAGAATTTAGTACATCAGGTGAATTAGAAACTTTAGTAGAAAAAGTAGTAATCGATAATAAAGAATACACTTTAGAAAAAACAGAAGATGGTTATAAAGTATCATTGGATGGATACCATAGTTCAGGAGAAAAAGAAATAATTATTACAGATATAGTTTTAGATAATGGTAAAAAGATAAAATTAAAGAAACCATATAAATTTAAACCCGAAGTATTAAAAGATGTTATTAAAGTTAATGATTATAAATATGAAGATTTAGATGATGAAATAAAAGTAACATTTGATTTAAAAGATACAGATGATTCAATTGTAGATAATGCAAAAGTAGTTATTACTGATGCAAGTGGAAAAACTCTATATGATAATATTTACAAAAAAGAAATTAGCTTTAAAAAACAAAAAGATGTATTAACTTACTTTGTTAAGATTATTACTGACTATGATAGAGATATTGATAAAAAAGAAAAAAGTGATAATCATTATAAAGATGCTGTACTTTTAGATGAAGTTATATCATTAGAAAAAAATAGTATTGAATTAAAAGATATTACAGATATTAATTTATATAAAATAGATACAAAAGATGGTTATGACGAAGTATCTCTTGAAGATGAAGTAAAAGTAAGTGATATTAAAAATCATCTTAATGAATATTTTGTTGAAGTAGTAATGGAAAATCTTCCAACAACACGTGCTAAGATTAAAAGTGTTTTAGACGATGATGATACTCTAACTTTAGTATTAGAATATGAAAATGTTACAAAAGAAAACTCTAATGAAAAAGAAACTTTAAGAATAGCATTTGGTTCTATTAAAAATGGAATAGCTAAAAATGAAACTCATCCTAAAGATGCTATTAGAGTATTACTTGAAAAATTAGAGAATGGAGAAAAAGTAAAGCTACAACAAAATTATGATGCTAGTAGTATTTCTACAAGCGATAACACTTATGTTGTAAATGACTTTAATGGAGAACTTGATGGAAATGGTTATACTATTAAAAACCTATCAAAACCTTTATTTAACAAAATCATCAAAGAAGGAAAAGTTAAAAACTTAAAAATTACAGATGTTACTCTAGATACTAATGGAAAAGGTGCTTTAGCTAATGAAACATATTCAGCTGAAATAACAAATGTTTTAGTTGATAAAGTAACAAAAACACAAACAGGAAATGGTAATAATGGAGGACTTATTGGTTTAGCTGATAATACTAAAGTAGAATCTAGTCGTGCTACTAATGTATTATTAAATCTAGGATATTACGAGCAACAAAGCGGTACATTTATAGGTCATACTCAAAACAATACAACAGTAAATAACTGTTATGCTGAAGGAGTATTATCTGGTGGATGGAACTATACAAGTGGTTTCATTGGAAATGCTCAAAGAACAACAATAACAAATAACTATGTTAAAGTAGCAACAAGATCACAAACATCTGGTGCAACAGCATTCGGAGATGCCTATAATGATAGAAACTCTGTTTATAAGAACAATGTATGTTTTGCAACAGGAACAAACGGAAACTTTGCTGGTAATGCTAAAGAATTAGAAAACAACTATTTCTTTACAAGTAATGCCAAAGAAAATATAGATGGTGTTAAAAACATTGAAGAAAAAGATATAAACAACGCATTATTTAAAACAAAAGCAAACTTTAGTGAAGATGTTTGGAAAATCAAAGATGTATCTTTAGATAATTTACCAGTTTTCAAAATTGAAAACACATCCGTTTTAAATGATACATCAAGTGATGATTATAAAGAAGAAAATGAAACTCTATATTATAACCTAACTAAATTAATGCCGTTCTATGATAGTAAAAAAATTATAGAAAGTGCAAAAAATATTTCAGATGATAAACTAATAAATAAAAAGATTAAACATCTAGTACCAGTAGATAAAAATGGAAATATTGTAACTTATTTAACTACTGATGATTATAAAAAAATATCTAAATTAAAGATTATCTTTAATGATGGTACTACAACAGAATATAGTGTTTTATATAGCAATACTTATGATATGGTTGTAACTTATAAAATTAACGAATTAGGTATTGATTATAACTATAATCATTATATAATTGATTCATCATCTCAAGTTATAAGTAATTTAGTTAACTATTTAAAAGAACTAGATTATACAAATAACTTAGATATCCTAACTACAAATAATGATTCTAGAATATATCGTGATTTCTATAATGAAACAACTAAGAACGAATTAGAAGAATTTATCTTAAAATATTTATCTAATAGTAATTATACAAATACAACAAATGATAATGATATTAATAATTATATAGAAAAAGAAATTAAAAAAGATAAAAAACTAGAAAAAGTATTATATACATATAATTACTTTAGAAGATTCTATGACTTAGATATTGATGGAATGAAAGTATATGATATTTTAATGTTCAACATGCAAGGATTTGATGAAACACTAACAACAACTAAAATAGCTGATTTATATTTACAAGATGCAAGTGGTGTTAACTTTAATACAAATGAAACTAATAAAAGATATAGAGAAGTTTTAAGTAAATATACAAAACTAGATTCTATACCTAAATTATTAGAATATTTAGTAACTAATTTCTCAAATCAAAAACCAGAAGAATGGACACGAAAACAATTTAAAGGAATACTTGAAGAAATAAAAATAGATAATCATGAAGATATCAAATATACTTTATGGGATCATTTTATAACAGATACAAGAGATGAAATATTAAATCAATTCTTACCAATATTAACACTTCCAGAAAATTCTGCATACATTATGTCAATGCCAGTACAATACATAATAGGCTCTCAAAGAACTTATATAAGTGATCCAACAAATCCAACTGATGTAGCGGCATTAAAGGCAAAAATGCAAACTTATATAACAAGATATAAGAGATATTTCGAAACAGCATACTCTATTTTACAAGATAAAAAATTATTTAATGATATGCTAATATATCATGTTGATAAAAGACATACTAAAACCGAGACTGGTGCAACAGTATTTAATACACCTTATTCTACAACAGAACCATTCCATAAAAACTTCGTTGAAGTAACAGGATTATGGGCAGCAGCTGCAGGTAACAACGCAGCAGCTTGGAATCCTCGTGTTGAATGGCAAGTTGCTGGAATAATGGATAGTACTCTAGCAGAAGAAGGATATAATGATACTTCTCATGTTACATTTAGAACTTGGTCACATGAATCAGCACATGTTATTGATGCAGGATTATTCTTAAGAAATAATGGAAGAAGATATGATGCTGGAGGAGAAGATTATGCTGATTGCTTCTTGATGCAGTCATTTGGTCCAAATGATATTACTATGAACTTATCAATGTTATTACAAAATGATAAAGATAAAGTTGCATCTAACATAACACCAGAAAGAATAAATTCTCCAGAAGAAATAAAAGATTTCTATAGTAAAGTATTTAAAACTATATACATAATAGACTATATAGAAGCTCAAGCTTTCTTACAACTTTCACCAGAAGATCAATCTGAAGTAGCAGTACAAGTATCTTATCCAAATGAAGGAACATATATCAACGATGCTGCTAATAAACATAATGCATATAAAACAACTAGATATGATGAAAAAGATGCTGAAAGCTTCAAAGAAATGAATTTAAAAACAATAGATGATTTATATGATAAACAGATAATGCTTTATCCAGGAATCTATAAAAATGCATCACGTGGTTCTAACTCTTATGGTGGAGAAGGAATTAATACAGTTCATTGGTATCAACCTCACAATGATTATGGAAGACCTGATTCTTATGCATTAAAATGGCTTTCATATGAAATGTTAGGATTAAAAGGATATAATGATGGCTTTGTAGAATATGCAAGTAACATTCATAATGAAAATGGATACAAAACAGATTTAATGGCACTTAAGAAAATTACAGGATATAATAGTTTTGAATCTTATAAAAAGTCAAGATTTAAAGAAGTTGAAAACAACTTAAGTAAATTAAATAGTACTATAAACATAAATGAATATGTTAGAAAATTCTATAAAGCATTAAAAGCAGATGGAGAATATGGAAAAGAAAGAGTAAAAGCAGCTATTGGAAATGGAACAGAAGAAGCATGTCTTGGTAACTATTGGTGTAGAGCAAGTATCCAAAGTGCTAAAAGTCTTCCTAACAGTAGTGAAGTTAGAAGAGAAATATATTATGCTTTGAAAAATGGCAATGATGATTTCTTAACAGATAATATTTATATGAGTACAAAACAACAAAATGTTGACTTTACTATTCCAGATGAAGAAAAAGGTGAAGAAACTACAACAATAGACAATCCATTTGTAGAACAAAATGAAATAACAAAAGCAGAAACAAAAGAAACAGTAAAAAAATCAACTGATACAAATGAAGATAAGGCAGATAGTGATACTCAAGAAAGTAATCAAACAACAGAAGACAAAGAAACTCCATCAGTACCTGAAAGTACACCTGCAAATCCTGACTCTGCTATCGTAGAAGAACAAAAATCAGAAGAAAAAGAAGGACTACAACAAGATGACCCAACTAATACTACAAATACAGTAGGACCTGAACCTGATTCAAATCCAGATTCAGTTCAAACAAATGCAATTATTCTTCCGATGAGTTAGTACAAAATAAAAAGATTATTGATTAATTTCAATAGTCTTTTTTGTATTAATAATTATATAACTATGGCAATCATATTATTAGAACCCTTATTTACAACTTTAGAAAGAGTTTGTTGTAATTTATAACGTATATTTTCAGGCATAAGATTTATCTTAGATTGGATTCCTTCTTGAACAATAACATCTAAACTACGTCCAAATATTTCACTTTTCCAAATATTGTTTGGTTCTGTTTTATAATCTTTCATTAAATAATCAATTAGTTCTTTACTTTGAGCTTCTGTACCGATAATAGGTTCAAAAGTACTTTCAACATCTACTCTTATCATATGAATTGATGAAGCTAGTGCTCTAAGTTTAACTCCGTATTTTCCACCTTGCTTAATAATTTTAGGTTCATCAAGTTTCATATCTTCAAGAGATGGAGTCGCAACACCATAACCAGTTTGTCTTACCATTTTTAAAGCATACTTAATTTGATCATATTCCTTTTTAGCAATATTTAATTCTTGGAATAAAGAAAGTAAATCCGCTTTATTTTTAACATCGTAGTCAATTATCTCATTTAATGTTTGACTATAAAGTTCACTAGGTGCAGTAAGTTTGATAGTAACAGTACCAGTTGCAGGGTCAACAGAAGATAAATAAGCCTTATCTATTTTATCATCATTTAAGAAAGCATCAGTTATATTTTCAATATCACGAAGTTTATCTATTTCAACAACACTTTCTCTAATCTTTTCAATATAATGCTTTTTAAGTGGATGCTTATGATTTAAAATAGTAATCCATTCAGGCATTTCAACTCTAACTTCGATTATAGGAAACTCATATAAAGCTTCTCTTAAAATATCATACATTTCTTTTTCGTTCATTGCATCAACATTTAATGGAATTACTGGAACATTATGTTCCTCTTTTAATTTTTCAGCAATACGTTCTGTTTCAGGAAGAGTAGGATGTGTAGAGTTTAAAATTACAATAAATGGTTTACCAATACTTTTTAATTCATTTATAACTCTTTCTTCAGCTTCTAAATAATCACTTCTTTCAAATTCGGTAGCAGACCCATCAGTAGTAACAACAATACCAATAGTAGAATGGTCATTTATAACTTTTTCTGTTCCTATCTCAGCAGCTTCAACAAAAGGTATTTCTTCGCTATACCACGGAGTTTTAACCATTCTAGGACCATTTTCATCACTAGCCCCAACTGCATTATCAATCATATAACCAACACAATCAATCATTCTAATTTTACATTCAACTTCATCAATATGAATAGTCGCAGCATTATTAGGGACAAACTTAGGTTCCGTAGTCATAATAGTTTTACCCTGAGCACTTTGTGGAATTTCATCTAATGCTCTTTTTCTTTCATATTCATCTTCGATATTTGGAACAACTAGAGTTTCAATCATTCTTTTAATAAAAGTACTTTTACCAGTTCTAACCGCCCCAACTACTCCAAGATAAATATCTCCACCAGATCTCTCTGCAATGTTTTTAATAATTTCTTGTTTTTCCATATATCAATTCTCCTTTTATTCATTTTAAATCTATGAGAAAAAATATCGATATATGCAAAAAAAGAATAATGTTAAACATCATTCTTAATCTATTACTAATTGTTTTACTTTTTTCTTGTCACGTCCTGCCTCATCCCACATGTCTTCATGATTAAATAATAAAAGATCTGGTTCAAAGTATTGGATATTTCCCTTTTTATCAGAATAAATATCTAAAAAGTATGCTCCAACATAATTAGATAATCCTTGTTTTTGTTGAAATTGTGTTTTATCACAAAACGATGGAACTAAAATACCACGTACATTACGATAAACAAAATCATATGCCTTATGATAATGACCAATAAGCATCATATCAGGTTTAAATAAAGATTCCAAAGTCTCTATTCTTTTCTGTGGTTTATATGAAAGAGATTGTGCAGAACCACCACCAGGATGATCCATAACAATTTTCATTTTATTAATATCATAAGTAGCATTATCTTGACCTAAATAAATCATATCATTTCTACATCTAGAAACCCAAGCATTAATAGTTGCTTTCCCATTTTTATAATGAGTTTCATCATGGCTACCCAAAATATAATAAGTAGTAATCCCTTTAACTTTAGGATACATATCAACAACATATCCTGCCTGTTCATCAAAACCATGAAGAAATTGTTGACGAGGTTGTTCTTTACGAATACTAGAATAATCTCCATCCACCATATCTCCACAATGTAAAACTGTATCAATACCACGCATCTTTGCTTCTATATAAACTTTATTAAGTAAGTGCAATTGCTGATGTATACTTCCAAAATGAGTATCAGATACAACACAAAGTTGTGTATGATTTAATTTACTTGAATCAATACTTTCTTTTAACGATCTCTTTTTTCTAGGAATAGGACTTTTTGAAAATACTATTTCACCTTTAGAATTTGTAGTTAAATCAATAGGTTTATTATAAGTTTTACATAATTGAATAATACCATTTACTTCATTAAAATTAATATCAAAATTTTTCATAACATCTTCTATTGGCATACCATCTTTTATATAACGATAATACTTATTAATAGTTTTTAAATAAGAATCATTATTTCCAGAAACTTTACTTGTAATTATATTTGGTTTCTTTTTATAATCTTCTTTATCAGTTTCATAATAAACAGAGTCAATTGCTTTTACACTTTCAATTTCACCTTTACTATTAGTTTTAACAGTTACAAACCAAGCACCTACTGTATTAGATTGTCTTTTATCATTCATCTCTTTTGTAGTAGAGCACACACTAGGAACAGAAATACATTCTACATTTCTATAATTAAACTTTTCCATTTGTAAAAGACCACCATAAAGTAATATATCAGGTTTATCTTCACTTCTGAAAGAGTCCACTTGTTGTTGAGCACGATAAGAAACAGTATAAGTTTTATTAAGTTTAGGATTAAATATTAACATCTTACTATTATCAATTTCCACGTCACAAGAATTAGCACCTAAATAAACCATATCACTTCTTTTATCACTAATTCTCTTACCAATATTTATACCATTCTTCTTTAAATGTTTTTCATCTCTTATACCTGTAATAAAATAAGTTTTTATACCATCAACCTTAGGATAATTATCTACAATATAGTCAACTTGTTTTAAAGTATCATCTAAAAAAATAGTATCAGCATATATATTTTTTATAGGAAGCAATCCTTCTGTCATATTACCACAATGAATAACTTTATTATATCCCATATCCTGAGCTTTTTTATAGATATCATTTAAAATAGAAATTTGTTGAGAACGAGATCCAAATCTTGTATCAGAAATAGCTACAAATTTAAATTCATTATTTTCATCCGTTTTAAATTTATAAGTATTAAAGTCATCAAAATCTTTTTCTCCACTATTAAATAAATGAATACCATCATCACAACTTTTAGTTATAATATTAATTCCATCATTTCTTAATTTATTGATAAAACCTAAAACTTCAATTTCTCCCATTTCTAGTTCATCACATAAATCTAAAAGTTTGATTTCTTTCTTTGATAAGTTAGTTATAATTTCTTTTATTTCTTTTTCTTTCATACTTTCCTCCAGCTAAAATTTTATATAAAAAGAGAGCACATAAAAAAATGCCTCTCTTAGCTATTAATCATCTCTAAATTATAAATCATATTTATTCTAATCATTTGAACCACTCCCTACCCTAAAATAATTGTAACATGAGTTCTTTTTGTAAGCAACAAAATTAACTAAAAAAATAAAAAAAGTTTTAGAAAAATTATCTAAAACATTTTATCAATATTTTTAGGAACATTATCAGAAACTATTGCATTAACAATTTTATCTTCTTTTTCCTTTGAAACATCTTTTCCAGAAATATTACTAACTTCTTTTATTACCTCTCGTATAACTTTTTCATCTTTCATATTAGAATTTTGTAATTTTTTTGCAAGTGATAAAATAGTTTCCTTATTAACACTAGTTTTATCTTCTACCTTTTTAAAAAAATTATCTCTAAACATAAAAACCTCCTGTTATATTATTATATGTAACAAGAGGTTTTTGTTTTAGTTATATTTCTCTAATTGCTTTAAAATTTTTTCACGTTTACGTCTCATTTCTTCACATTGTTTAGAAAAACCTTCTAAATTAATCACCTTTTTTTCATATCTTTCTTTTAACATATCTAAAGCTTTATCAAGACCTTCTAATTCTTTTTCTAAAACTTCTTTTGAAGGAGTATTAAAACCAAACATTATTCTTCACCATTCCTATTCTTAAATTGTAAAATAATTGGCGTACCAATCAAGTCAAAATTTTCTCTTAACTTATTTTCAAGATATCTTTCGTATGAAAAATGTACTAAATTTTTATTATTAACTCTTAAAGTAAATTTTGGAGGACAAGTACCTGTTTGACTTACAAAATATATTTTTAATCTATTACCCTTGTAAGACGGAGGTATATTTAAATCATATGCATCTTGAATAACATTATTTAAAATACTAGTCTTAATCTCAGTACTAATATTTTTACTAACTCTTATAACTTCAGGCATCACAGTATGAATTCTACTTTTAGTTTTAGCAGATACAAATACAATAGGTGCGAAAGGAACAAACTTGAACTCCGCACGAACTAAATCAGTAAAATTCTTTATAGTGTCATCATCATTTTTAATGTCCCATTTATTAACAACAATTATTAAACCTTTTCCTTTTTCTAAAGCGTAACCAGCAATATGTTTATCATGTTCTTTTATACCATCATGAGCATCCAATACTAAAAGACAAATATCACTTCTATCAATTGCTTTCATCGAACGAAGTAAGCTATATTTTTCAACTGATTCCCATACTTTACCACGTTTTCTCATTCCAGCAGTATCTATTAAAATATATTCATTTTTTTCATAAGTAAGTAAAGAATCAATTGAGTCTCTAGTAGTACCAGCAATATCTGATACAACAACACGTTCCTCATTAAGAAGTGCATTCATTAAAGAACTTTTACCAACATTAGGCCTTCCAATCATAGAAATCTTAAGACGTTCATCATCGTTTTTATTTCCTTGTTTAAAAAAATCTCTAACAATACAGTCCATAAGTTCTAAATAACCAGTATTGTGAATACTACTAATCGGAATATAATCAGAAAATCCAAGCTCATAAAAATCATATATATTATCTTGTGCAGCTTTAGTATCTATCTTGTTAATAGCAACAATAACACGTTTTTTACTTTTTCTTAAAATATCACGAACCGCTAAATCATTACTAGTAAGTCCTTCTTTTCCATCCACTATAAATACAATAACATCAGCTTCATTTATCGCAATCTCTGCCTGCATCTTTATCTCTTTATTAAAATCTTTATTATCTTCATCAATTCCACCAGTATCAATTAAATAAAAACGATAATCTTGAAAGCTAACCTCTTGATAAAGACGATCTCGTGTTACTCCAGGAATATCTTCAGTAATCGCAATTTTCGCACCAGCCATTTTATTAAAAAGAGTACTCTTACCAACATTAGGTCTTCCAACCAAGCAAACTGTAGGTAATGCCATATAACCACCTCCCATAAAACATATACATTATATCATAAAAAGCCATATTTCACAAAAAGAAAAGAAGTTTTACATAAACTATGATATAATAAGAAAAACGATTAAAGAGGTGACATATGAAAAAAGAAAGTCAAAAGAAAGAAAAGAAAAAGGATTTACTTATTTATGGTTCAGAAATAATGGTTCCCCTAACTTTAACTATTGCGGGTGTTACAACAATAGTAATATGGAACCTTCCTTTTGTAACAGAAATAATATTAGGTGGTGGAACTATTGCATCAGGATTTCAAACAATAAACTCAACAGGACTTTTTTATAAAGATATAAAAAAAGTTTTAAAGAATTAAAAAAATATAAACAAAAACCAAAAATAAAAACTTTAAAATATCCAAAAAAGTAGAAATTTGTTAATAAAAACAAAATAACATATTTTATAAATGAATTTTGTGATATAATATAAATGTGAAAATAAAGGAGGTAAATATGGTAGAAAAAAAGAAAAAAGACCTAGAGTGGTATGATAATCCAAATATGATAGTAACACTTTTACTTGGACTAAACATTGCAGTTATTATACTTTCACAAGCTTTTGCGATAAAAAATAATTTATCTGGTATGGAAATGTTTAGAACTATATTAAATCATAACAGTACATATATAATGTTACTTGTTTACTTTGCATTTTTAATGACTAAATTTGGTAAAAAATATTTTAACTTTTTAAATATAGTACTAATAATTTTTTATGCATTAGTAATGATAGCATCACTACTTACAGTATTCCAGTCTTTTGGACTATCTTCTCTTGTATATCTACTACTTTATTTAATAATATTTATATACTTAGTAGGAACATTCATGAGAGATACTAGACTTTGGAAAGAGTTAGACTTAGGAAAAATTCCATTTGATGAAGTTACTAACGATTGGTATTTTTACGCAATAATACTATTAAGTGTTGTCTATCTAGCAGTCAACCTAATTTCAGCAGACACATTTGATGGTATAGTTTTATCAACACTTGGAACAATTTGTATTATGCTTTTTGCAAGATACATATATTTGTATAAAGC
>CANQUW010000008.1 GCA_947627145.1 uncultured Bacilli bacterium | reverse complement strand
TATAATTATATTAATGGTTGGTGCTATAATAATCTTTTTTGGAAAAAGTTGTAGATACCTTTCCCAATGGCACCATAAAAAATAATCGAAACTTTTCGATATCTATATACATTTCAATCTTTCAATAGGTTGATTTTTATTTTATAATAATTAAATAATGTAAGGAGTCTAAATATGAAAATCAAGTATGAATTAACAGAAAAAATTTTAAAGTTTATTGATAATTGTAGTTTAGAAGAAATTAGTATTGGTTGTTCTGATTCACAAGTATTTAAAATTAAAAAAGAAAATAAAGAATACTTTTTAAAAATAGCTAAAAAAGGTATGCTTACATTAGAATATAAAAAACTTAAATGGTTAGAAGGAAAATTAAAAGTACCTAAAATAGTTTTATATGATGTATCGAATGATAATGAATATTTAATAACTGAGTCAGTAGCTGGAGAAATGACATGTTCTGATTATTATATATCTAATCCAGAAATAGGAATAAAAGCAATTGTAGATGCATTCAAACAAATATATTCTATAGATATAAAAGGTTGTCCATTTGATGTTTCTATTGATTATAAATTATCAGTAGTAGAAAATAATGTTAATAATAATTTAATACGTGAACAAGATTTAAATGAAGAAATTTTAAAAAAATATGGAAGTATAAAAAATATTCTTAAATTTTTAAAAGATAATAAATTTAATGATGAATTATGTTTTTCATATGGAGATATAAGTTTACCAAATATTTTTGCAAAAGAAGATAAATGTGTTGGATTTGTTGACGTAGGTGAATGTGGTATTGCAGATAAATGGTTTGATCTTGCCATCTGTGAAAAATCAATTAAAAGAAATTATGGAAAAAAATATATTGAAAAATTTTATGAAGAATTAAATATAATACCTGAAAGAGATAAAATAGATTATTATTTATTGATGATGGAAATATATTAATAAAATTAAATATGGAGGAAAGAAAATGGAACATAAAATGAAATTATTAGAAAGACCATTTAATGAAATAAAAGATGGCACTAAAGAGGTGGAATTTAGATTATTTGATGATAAAAGAAAACAAATAAAAATAAAAGATACTATAGAATTTTCAAAACTACCGGAGCTAACTGAAAAAATAAAAGTAGAAGTACAAGATTTATATCAATATCCTAATTTTAAAGAATTATTAGAAAGACTAGGCTATAGTGGTAATCAATTAGAAGAAAAATTAAAAGGTATGTATTCAATATATACAAAAGAACAAGAAGAGAAATATGGAGTTTTAGGAATTAAAATTAAGAAATTATAAAATATATGATATAATTTATCATAGGAGGAATTCATATGAAACAATCTCAATTAGAAATGAGTAAAATTATTCATGAAATTATAAACAATGAGAGTTCAGAAATGGATGAATACTATGGTGTATCAATAAACATTTATAAAGATATTGATAAATATTTAGATAGACTTGATGATATAAATGATAAAATATATTTAGCACAATGGTGTAACAATTATGATAAAGTACAAGAATTAAAAAAAGATTTAAATTTATCAGAATATGAAAAAAATAAATATTTAAAATTAAAAGAAAAAAATATTGAAATAGATGAAACAATTAATTTTAAAATATTAAATGAAAAATATGAATTTTTAGATAACATTATGGATATGATAACAACAGATTCTGATATACAAGATCAAATATTATCTTTATCTGATTCTATGCTTAAAGTATTTAAAAAAATGTATTTAAGATTACAAAAATTAACTGATTATTATAACCCTTATATAGATAAAATTTTAAAAAAAATTGGATATGTTTCTTTAGATACAGCTTGGCAAAATCAATTTCATATATATGATGATTTATTAAATGAAATAGAAAGTTTAGTTAGTAATGGTTATGAATTGAATGAAAAAGAGATAGATACTTTATTATATTTATGTACTTCATCAATACAACATACTATTCCAAATTATAATGAAATGACTAATTTTGGAAAACAAGATACAATTGATAATATTGAATTAGAAGAAGGAATGAAAAAAGCAAGACAAGAAAAAAATATAAAGTATTTAAAATTTGCTATACTAGCTACAGCTTATGGTATAGGTTCAAATAATGCAAAAGAAATTTGTGAAAGATTTAATATAAACGGTATAAAAATCACAAAAGAAAATAAAGATGTTTTTGAAATGTATATAGCTATATACCAAATAATAAATGAAACTAATCCTGATGTACTTATTGAGTTATACGATGAATTTACAAATATCATGAAACCTGAAAAAGATTTTAGAAGAAGTATTGTATTTGAAAATGATTTAAGAAAAACATTTGCTCATGATTTAAATAGACAAATATATAAATGTGATAATAAGTCATATACTGAAGTTAATGGAGTAAAAGTATATGATGCTGGAACAGATTTCAAAATGATAGTTACCGCAATAGGTGCTTATCAATCTAATTTTAAAAATCAAGAAAACTATTTTGAGTATTGGAATTCTCCTCAAATACGTTCTCATGGCAATTGCTGTAGTTTAATTGGAAATACAAATCTTTCAATGGCTACAGTAAAAAATATTATTTTTGGATTTTCAACAATGAGTGATAATATGCTTTTACTTAGTGGCAGTTCTGATATAAATTCAACACCAGATAGTAAAAATTTTAATTTAACTAACAATAGAATTCAAAAATATATGAATGCTGACAAAATGCTTGATAATACTAGAGGAGATTATAATGAATTAGTATATGAAAGAAGAGACTTAAGTAGTAATCCAAAATTTTATAAAAAAAATCCAGATTACATTGTCTTTATTGAAGAATATGAAGATTTTAATTTAATGTTTGAAAAGTATAAAAATAAACCAAAACAATTGAATTATTTAAAAAAACAAAAAGCATTACAAGAAAAACAATGGAATGAAAGTATAAAAGCAGCACAAAATTTTAATATCCCTATAGTAAAAATTAATAGAGAAAAAGTTGGTAAATCAGAGCTTTCAAAAATACAAGAAATGGTAGAAGAGTTTAAAAATACAAAGAATCCAAGTTTATTAAATAAGGTAATTACACGATTTGAAAATAATAGAGTAGGGAACTATGGTCATCACACTCCTCTAAAAACAAAACTATTTTCTAAAAAAATAATGGATAATATTTTAAATGATATAAAAGAAACAATTAATCAAGAACAAGATTTAATGATAAAAAATAATTTGTATCTTTCACTTTATAAAAGTATTGTAGAAGAGCAGAAAAAAGTTAAAGAATGTAAAACTAAAAGAAATAGAAATCAAAGTCCAAGTATCGATTTTACAAAAGAGTTAGAAGAAATAGAACAAATTTTAAAAGATAATAATATCGATAATTCTAAAATAAGGAGATCAAAATGAAAACAGAAAAAGAAATAAAAGAAGAAAATAATAAAATAAGTAAAACAATAAATAAAATTATGAAAAAAATAAAAAATAAAAAAGCCTAAAACATTAGAAATCAGAATAAAGAAAAATACTAGAAAATTACTAGTATTTTTTCTTTAATAGATTTTATTTCTATTTTGAGTTATAATATAAAAGAATGTTTAAAGAGGCGAAGTAAATGTTAAAAAAAATATTAAAAAATAAAAACTTTATAATCTTTTTAAAATACACTATAAGTTTTATAATTATAATGTCTTTTATTTGTAACTTTTTTATAAAAAGACATATGAACTTTATTTGGGTACAAGATGGACTAAATCAACATTTTATAACTTTAAAGTATTTTAAAAATTTATTACAAAATTTATCTATAAATACCTTTACTTGGAATATAGGATTTGGTTTAGATATGTTTAGTAATTTAGCTTACTATATAATAGGAGATATTTTTTCATACATTAGTGTACTAGTACCAAACAATCTATTAAAGTATTTATATTTTATTTTAATACCAATAAGATTATATTTAGTAGGAATATCTTTTCTTTTATATTCAAAATATAAAAATAAATTAAATAATGCATCTGTAATAGGAAGTATAATATATACATTCTCTGGATTTGCTTTAATATCATCAATAAGACATCCATATTTTTTAAATGCTATGATAGTATTCCCATTAACTTTAATTGGAATAGAAAAGTTTATAAATGAAGATAAAAAAATATTTTATATTTTTACAGTATTCTTAATGTTCTTTAATAGCTTTTATTTTGGATATATGAATGCTTTAGTAATAGGAATTTATGGAATAATACTTTCTATTTATAAATATAAAAACGATTATAAAAAAATAATTATAACATTATTAAAAGCTTTACTATATGCATTAGTAGGAATACTTATGTGTAGTGTAATTTTACTACCAACTATATATCAATTTATAAATTCAACAAGAAATATTGAAACAACAAACTTTTATTATGATATCAATTATTATAGACATCTAATAAAGTCATTCGGAACCTTCTCAACTGGTTTTGATAATTGGTCTATAATAAGTATCTCACCAATCGTATTATTTGCTTTATCAATTTTTATAAAACAAAAGAAAAAAGATATACCCATATTTATATTAATGTTAATACTTTGTCTACCACTTTTATCATCATCTTTATCTTTTATAATTTCAGGAATGAGTTATCCAAACAATAGATATGTTTTTATGTTAACATTCTTACTAGCATACCTAACATCAACTACATTATCCAAAAAATTAAAAGACATAAATATAAAAAGTTATCTATTCATTTTAATAATCTATTTATTATTTATAATAATTCTTGATACAGGAAAAACATCATCTTTTTTAGGTACTATAATTATTTTTTTAATAATAATACTTTTATATTTATATAAAGATAAATTGATAATAAAAGGAAAAAATATATTTATAGATTTAATAACTATAACAGTAATTATAGGAACCTTATTTAATAGTTTTTATTTATATGATGTTTACTATGGAAATTATATATCAGAGTTTGTAGAAAATTATAATATAGAAGAAACATACAACACTGTATCATGGACTTATGATAATTTTAAACCTGCAGTTGATTACATAAAAAGTATTGATAAAGGATTCTATAAAATAGGAAAAGAAGGAGATCTATTATGGAACTTAGGATTATATCATAACTATAATTCTATAAATTATTTTTACTCAATTAATTCTAATCTTTATAATGAACTAGCAACTGATTTAAATAATAGAGAAAAAGAAGTAAATTACGATATAAAAGAATTTGATAATAGAGTAAAAATAAATTCCCTTTTAGGAGTAAAATATTTTATTTCTAATCAAGCAAAAAATATATATGGATATACTTTAATAAAACAAATAGGAAATACTTATATTTATAAAAATAATAATTCAACAAGTTTTATAACTTACTATAATAAATGTATTAATACAAAAGATTATAATAAACTATCCGACCTACAAAAAGAAGATGCTTTATTAAAATACTATGTATCAGATAATTGTAATAATAAAAATATAGAACTAGATAAAATAAAAGAAATAAAATACACATCATCAATTAATACAAATAAAAAAATAACTCTAAATGTAGATGATAAAAAGAAATTTACAATAAAATTAAAAGAACCAGTAACAGGAGAGTTATATTTAAAAATAGATAATATTAAATATAAAGAATTTAGTTTTGATGAACAAGCTGATATATTATTTTATAGAGATATAGAAAAAGATAAATATAAAGCTGAAAATAAATGGCATGTACCTTCCACTGCCTTTACTATAACTGCAACAACTGCTAATACTACTAAAACAGAAAACTTTTATGATGAAAATTATATTTATAATACAAATAATAAAGATGTTTTAATTAATCTAGGTTATTATAATAATTATACTGATGATATAAAAATAGAATTATCTAAATATGGAATATATACTTTTGATAATATGAAACTTTATTCTGTATCATTAGATGATTACAAAGATGATATAAACAATTTAAACAAAACAAATTTTAAATTAAAAGATTATAAAGATAATTATTTATCAGGAGAAGTAAATATAGAAAAAGATGGAGTATTAAGTTTTGAAACTTTATACAATAAAGGATGGAATGTATTTATAGATAATAATAAAGTAGATACTTTTAAAAATAAATATTTCTTAGCAACCAACATAACTAAAGGAAAACATAAAATAAAACTTATTTATAAAACTCTATTCTTAAAAGAAGGATTTATATTATCATGTTTAGGATGGATTATTTTTATCATAATAAGTTTAATCCAAAAGAAAAATTGTAGAAAATAAAACTACAATTTTTTTATTTGCTTATAACTTTTATTTAAAACTTTAATAAACTGTTTAGGAATTTTTTTATTTACTTCTTCAATTAATTTACTAGGAACTCCATACATTGCTTCAGCCATAGAACCAACTATACAAGCATTAGTATCAGTATCACCACCATAAGAAATTACTGTTCTAATAGCATCTTCAAAATCACAAGAATTAAAGAAAGCATATAAACAATTATCAATAGTATCATTACAAGTATAATTAAATTTTTTAAAATTTTTATATTCAAATTTTAAATCTAAAGAATTAATAATTTCTTCTTTACTATAACCTTTTCTAGAATAAAAGATTATTAAAGCTATTTTAGTAGCACATTCTATTGCTTCACTACTATTATGAGAAGGAATAGTTGCAAGTAAAGAATTCTTTCTAACATCTTCTTCTGTATCAAATAAAAATCCAACAGGAGAAATTCTCATCATTGCGCCATTACCCAAACTATTACCAATATTATTTTCATTAATCCATTTAGTAAAACCAGGAGAAAAAGTAGTTTTAAAATAAGGACTAAAATTAGGTTTATAATTTAAAAATTCATTTCCATATTTTTTTAAATAAATATCATAATTTCCTTTATTTAAAATTGCATCAGCAACAGCAATAGTTAATATAGAATCATCACTATAAAAACCATTACTAGGAATCAAACTAGAATTTATTTTTAATTTTTTAACACCTTTAATTTGTTCAAATTCATAAATAGATCCTGCTATATCTCCGATAATAGCACCATACATAATAATCATCTCACTTTCTTTTTAACAAATTGAATAGGAGTAGATTCAAAACGATTTTTATCAATAGTATCTGGAACTTCAATTGGATAATTACTAGTAAAACATCCAGTACAAATACCATTAACAAATGAATCTTTACTAATATCTTTTAGATTTTCTAAACTTAAATACTCTAAAGAATCAGCACCTATTATATCACGAATTTCATCAACTGTTTTATTATTAGCAATTAAATTTTCTTTATTATCTATATCAGTTCCAAAATAACAAATATCGCGGAAAGCAGGAGATGCTATTCGTATATGAACCTCTTCTGCTCCAGCATCTTTTAATGTTTTAATAATATTAGTAAGAGTATTACCACGAACTATAGAATCATCAATTAAAACAATTTTTTTACCCATAACATTTTCCTTTAAAGGATTAAGTTTTAAATTAACAGCACTCTGTCTTTTATCTTGAGAATTTTGAATAAAACTTCTACCAATATATTTACTCTTAACAAATACTATATCATAAGGTATACCAGATTCTTTAGAATATCCTAAAGCAGCATCTACTCCTGAATCAGGAACACCTGCAACTAAATCAGCATCAACCGGTGCTTGTCTTGCAAGACATCTACCAGCATTTTCACGAAATTTATGAACATTAATTCCATCAATTGTAGAATCTGGTCTAGCAAAATAAATGTATTCAAAAACACAACTAGCTTGGTCTTGTTCTGGTAAAACATTATAACTTTTAATTTTATTATTTTCTAAAACGACCATCTCTCCAGGTTTAACATCTCTTACAAATTTTGAACCAACTATTTCTAATGCACAACTTTCTGATGAAAAGCAAAATACATTATCGTTTTCTCCAATACAAAGAGGTCTAAATCCCTGAGCATCTCTTGCAGCAATTAATTTTCTTGATGACATTACAAGAAGAGAATAAGAACCCTTTAATATATTCATTGTGTTTTTAACAGCTTCTTCAATCGAATGAGTTTTAAGTCTTTCTCTAACAATAACATGACAAATAATTTCTGTATCACTAGTAGTAGAAAATATTGCACCTTCATCTTCAAACTTCTTTTTAAGTTCTGCTGCATTAGTTAAATTACCATTATGAACAACAGCTAAGTTACCATTCTTATGTCTTATAAACATAGGTTGAGCATTATCCTTATTATCTCCACCAGTAGTAGAATATCTAACATGCCCAATAGCCATCTTACCAAGTGGTAACTTTTCTAAAACATCACGAGTAAAAACATCAGATACCAGCCCCATCTCTTTATAATTTGAAATAAGTCCATAATTATTAATAGCTATTCCACAACTTTCTTCTCCTCTATGTTGAAGTCCAGAAAGACCAAAACACATAGGCACTGCTAAGTTATCTTCATCATTATATGAATATATTCCAAAAATACCACATTCTTCTTTAAGTTTATCAAACATATAAATACCTCCTAAAAAGTAAAAAACGAAAATAAATTATTTAATTTCGTTTTTCCAAAGTCCGTGTTGATTACAATAAGAATATAATATTCCCTTAGTCTTATCAAATGTTACAACAGCTTCTTCTCCAGGTTTAAAGTAAATATACTCTTCGCTATCATCATCTACTAAAGCAATCCATTCTATATAATGTTCATCCTCCATTACATGATTTACTCTTACTTCAAGTTTTCCATCTTTAATTTCATAGTTAGGTATATGTTTTTCAAATGCTGCATCAACTGAATTAGCTTCTACTACCTCCATATGATCTCCACAACACATAAATCCACATTTGCAATGACAATCTTTAATAACTTTAACTACTGCCCCACAACTTTCACATTTTCTTAAAATTAATTCTCTCATTTTATTTCTCCTCCCTATTTATTATATCTCTTGCAGCAATTAGACCAGTAGCAGCAGCCGTAACAATGTTACCTGCCTTACCAGCACCATCACCAACAAAATAAATATCTTCATTTTTAAGTTTCATATTATTATCAGTATCAATTTCATTACTGAAAAATTTAATCTCTGGTCCATATAAAAGTGTTTCACCATTATTAACACCAGGAATAATTTTATCAAGAGTTTCAAGTCCTTCTAAAATATTTTTAATAATTCTATGTGGAAGAACTAAAGCAAGATCTCCCGCAACAACATCTTTTAAAGTTGGTTCAATAAAACCTCTTCTAATACGATGCATATTACTACGTCTTCCCATTCTTAAATCTCTAAGTGCTTGCAAAATAGGTTTACCATCTCCTAAAGTATTTGCGATTTTAGCAATACTTTCTCCATACTCACGAGTATTTGTAACAGGTTCAGTTAAACTAACACGAGATATAAATGCGAAATTAGAATTATCTGATTTAATATCTTTTAAAGCATGACCATTAACACAAATATAGCCATTATAATTTTCTTTAGCAACAAACCCTCCAGGATTAGTACAGAACGTTCTAATCTGATCATTATAAGTATCGGTTTTTATAAATATAGTAGGGTCATAAATAACATTAGTAATAGGTGCAAGAATTTCTTTTCTTACTTCAACTCTAACACCAATTTCAATACTTTGAGATGTATAATCTATATTATATTTATCAGCAAGTTCTTGAACCCACTTAGCACCAGTTCTACCAGGTGCAACTACAACATAACGACAATGAATATGCTTTTCATCTTTTCCTTTTTTATAACTGACTACGTATTTATCATTATCTTTATTAATATCATAAACATCACAACCTTCAAGAATATCTACATTTTTATCTTCTAAATAATCAGTAAAATCTTGAATATATTTAGGTAACTTATCACTACCCAAATGTTTTTGCTTAATAATAAGTAGACTAGCACCAACTCTAGCAATCTTTTCTTCAAGCTTTTTAGCTTCATCCATATTAGTAGGAAAAACTTTAGCATCCATTCCAAATTTATTAAATATTTCTTCAGTATCATCTATAATTTTAAAAGCTTCACTTCTATCCAAATATTTAAACAAGTCACTCTTACCAAGTTTAGGAATAAAGTTAAGCTTTCCATCTGAAAATGTACCAGCACCTCCAAAACCAGAAAGAATACCACAAGGATTACAATTAACACAAATTTTACTTTTTCCACTATTCATTGGACATACTCTGTTTTTCGCAAGCTTTCCTTTATCAAGTAATAATATTTTTAAATTTTTATTTTTTAAAGATAATTCATAAGCTGCAAAAAGTCCAGCAGGACCAGCACCTACTATAACAACATCATACATAAAAATCCCTTCTCTCTAATTACATTATATCAAACCTTAAACTACTTGAAAAGTCATTTACATAAAAATAATTTTTAGATATAATCATATTATAAGGTAGAAATAAACTACCACAAGGAGGACGAAATGTCAAAAAGAGAAGTAAAAAAATTAGTAACTGGATTAATAACGTTATTAGTAATTATTATAGGTGCAATAACTGTACCTAATATAGAGAAAAGCACATCTCACCAAAAAGAAAAAACAGAACCAGTAATAAATATTGAAGGAGGAAACTTACAAATATATTTTTTAGATGTAGGTCAAGCTGATTCAATACTCATAAAAGATAAAGATAAAAATATGCTAGTAGATGCAGGTAATAATGAAGATGGAGAACTTCTAGTAAATTATTTTAAAAGTTTAGGTATAGAAAAATTTGATTATGTTATAGGTACACATCCTCATGAAGATCATATTGGTGGAATGGATGATATTATAAATAATTTTGAAATAGGTAGATATTATATGCCAGATGCCATTACAACAACTGCAACATTTGAAAGTGTATTAGATGCATTGCAAAATAAAAATTTAACTTTTGATGTACCAGAAGAAAATGAAGTAATATCTTTAAATGATGCTACTATAAAATTTTTATATAGTGGACAAAATACAAGTGATTTAAACAATACATCAATTGTTTTTAAATTAACTTATGGAAATAAAAAAATATTATTTACAGGAGACGCTACTAGCTCAACAGAAAAAAAACTACTAGATAAAGACTTAAAAAGTGATGTATTAAAAATAGGACATCATGGTTCACAATATAGTTCAACAGAAGAATTTTTAGATACAGTAAATCCCAACTATGCAATTATTTCTGTAGGAAAAAATAATACTTATAAACATCCAAGACAAGAAACTTTAGATAAATTAAATGAAAGAAATATAAAAACTTATAGAACAGACGAAGATGGAACAATAATATTATCAACTGACGGTAATGAAATAAAATTTAAAACAGAACAAACTAATTTAAATGGAGGTTAAAATGAAATACTCAATCGATAAAATACTAGATAATATCGCAACTTTAGAAAACGTTGAAACAAAACAAATTATAGAAGTAAATATAAAAGATTTGCCAGAAGAAATTCATGAAGGTTCAATATTGGTTTTAGAAAAAGGAAAATACAAATTAGATTTAGATGAAGAAGAAATAAGACGTAAAAGAATAGAAGAGAAGTTTAATAAGTTGAGAAGCAAAAATTAAATTTCTCTTTTTGTATTAAAATAAAAAATATAGTAAATACTATTTATAAGGATGTGATTAAAATGAAAAAAGTTGTAATTATAGGTTGTGGAAAAGTAGGACTAACTTATGCGTATTCTTTAATTAATACACCAATGGATTTAGATGAAATAGTACTAATAGATATTGATAAAGAAAAATTAAAAGGAGATTATTTAGATCTTTCTCAATCAATATGTTTTAGTGAAAATGATTTAGATATAAAAATAGGAGATTACTCTGATGTAGAAGATGCAAATGTTATCTGTATAACTGCAGGAATTTCTCAAGATACAAATTCTACAAGATTAGAAGATATAAAAGAATCTAAAAAAATATTTAAAGATATAACAGATAATTTAAAGAAGTACAAATTTGATGGTATATATGTTATCGCAAGTAATCCAAATGACGTAATGTGTTATTCAATTTATAAATATTTAGGATACAATCCAAATAAAATACTAGGTAGTGGAGTCAGCTTAGATACAGCGAGATTTATAGATATAATAGAAAATAAAGGACATAAAACTGATGGATTTGTTTTAGGAGAACATGGAGATAGTTCTTTTATCCCATGGAGTAATTTTACAGTAGATGATAATGATCCAAATGAAATATTTAATGAACAAGAACAAGAAGAAATATTAAAAGAAGTACATAATGCAAGTAAAGAAATTATTAAAAGAAAAAAAGCAACATATTATGGAGTAGCAACTTGTCTTACTAAAATAACAAAATGTGTAATTGATAATGAAAAATATATAATGCCACTTTCTTGTTATGATAAAGAACACGATGTGTTTATAGGAAACATAGCGAGTATAAACAAACATGGACTTGTAGAAAAAATAAAATTAGATTTTTCAAAGCAAGAGCAAGAAGCATATAATGAATCAATACAAATATTACAAGAATATAATGAAAAGTTATAAAATAAATAACTTTTCATTTTTATATAGAAAAAAAGTTATTAGTATAGTACAATATCTATAGGAGGGTTTGTGATGAATAAAGAATTGGAAAAAATTTTATATGAAGCATCAGATGAATTATTTATTGATGAGATATATGAAAAATCGAAAGCTACTACATTAGAAGAACAAGAAGAAATAAAAAGACAATTACAAAAAGAAGTAGACAATTATAATATAATATTAAATAACGGAAGATATATTTTAACGAGAAAAACTCCATTACGTAAAGGTGTATTTAAATCATATAAAAATTATAATGCTGTATTAGTAGGGGAAGAAGAATTTATAATAGAAGATGAAGATATACATAATGCTATAGATAATGACGAAGTACTTGTTCATATTCCATATTTAAAAAGAGAACTTCGAACAGGTAAAAAAATAAGCAAAAGAAAAATTAAAAAAAGAAGATTAAATAAAGTAGAAATAGAAAAAATAATAAATAGAGATGTTGATTATTTAGTTGGTAATGTATATAAAAAAGATGATAATTATTATTTAAGGTCAGATAATAAATTAAAAAGAAAATTAAAAGTTATTTTAGATGGAGATAATTATACAGTAGGAGAAAAATTATTTGTTAAATTAAATAATGATGAATACTCAATGAATAATAATATTTATCATGCTGACATGACGGAAAAAATATCACTACCTACAGAACCAGAAAAAGATATAGAATTAGTAGCTTATAAGCGTGGTATTTATAAGGGATTTAATGACGCTTCTATGGAAGAAGTAAAATATATACCAGATTATGTTAGAGAAAAAGATAAAATAGGAAGAGCGGATTTTACGGATTTAGAAATATTTACAATAGATGGAGATGATACTAAAGATATAGATGATGCAATATCTATTCATGAAGATAAATTTGGAAATACTATTTTAGGAGTACACATCGCCAACCCATCACATTATATTAAAAAAGACGGAGCACTTTATCAAGAAGCAAGAGAAAAATCAACAAGTACTTATCCAACAGCAAGTAGAGTATTTCCAATGTTGCCAGAAAAACTATCAAATGGAATATGTTCTCTAAACCCAAATGTAGAACGTCTTGCGATATCTTACATAATGACATTCGATAAAGATGCTAATTTAATAGATTATGACATAGTGGAAAGTGTAATAAAATCTAATATTCAAATGACTTATAAAAAAGTAAATGATTTACTTGATAAAAATATAATACATCCTGGATATGAAGAACATAAAGAAACATTATTAAAAATGAAAGACTTTTCAAATAAATTGAGAAACAAAAGAATAGAACGTGGAGCTTTAATGTTTGAAACAGAAGAGTTAAAAATAAATCTAGATGAAGAAGGAAAAGTTATAAATATTGGAAAGAGAAAACAAGGAACATCAGAAAAAATAATTGAAGATTTCATGATAGCAACAGCAGAAAGTTACGCTAAATTTTGTTCAAAAAACAACATATCTTGTATATATAGAAACCATGAGGTTCCATTACAATTTAGAATAAATGATTTTATAGAAGAATTAAAGTTATATGGATTAAATTATGAAAAACCAGTAAGAGTAAATTATAAAAAAGAAATGAGAAAACTTCTAGAATTTATACAAAAAGAAGGAGAAGATTTATCTAAAGAATTAAGTAAAAAATTAATAAGAAAACTACAAAAAGCAAATTTTGGAATCAATAATATTGGACATTATGCTCTTGCAAGTTCAGGACATGCTCCTGTAACTTCTCCAATACGTAGAGACAATGATTTAGAAAATCAATATGTAATAAAAGAAAGTTATCTAGATTATATAGATTCAAAAAAGATAGGAGAAGAAATTAAAGACAGAATAAATAAAAAAGATTATCACATAACTAATTTAAGAATCAATGAAAATATGATGAATTTATATGAAGAAAATTTAGTTTTGAAAAGAGAAGAGTGGACAGAAAGGCTAGAAAAAATTACCAATCATTTATTAGAAAAAGAAATAGCATCAGATAAATGTGAAAATGAAGTAAATCAAATGAAACTAGCAGAGTTAATGCAAAAAGAAATAGGAAATAAATTTTATGGAGTCATAACAAAAATTTCTGGTAATAATATTTTTGTAGAATTAGATGATTTAATTGAGGGCATAATAGAAATAAATAGCTTACCTGGTAAATGGAAATATGATTCAAAATATAAATATGTAAAATCAAATAATGATGATGCATATTATTTTGGAGATAAAGTAATAGTTTCAGTTAAAGAAGCTAATAAAAAGAAAAAACAAATAAAGTTTAATATAGAAGAAAAAATAGAAGAAAATGAAAAATGTAAAAATGCAATAGAAAAACTAAAAGTTAAAAGGAAATAAATTTCCTTTTTATGCCGACTTAGCTTAATTGGTAGAGCAACGCACTCGTAACGCGTAGGTTGAAGGTTCAACTCCTTCAGTCGGCACCACTTTAAAATTAAATTTAATGTTTATATATTAATGGAGGAAAGTTGAATATGCAAAAAGAAATAATCATAATTAATGGAACAGGAGGAAGTGGAAAAGATACTTTTGTAAAGTTATGTTCAAAATATAGTAAAGTAAAGAATTTTTCATCAATTGATAAAGTAAAAGAAATTGCAAAAGTAATTGGATGGACAGGAACAAAGACAGAAAAAGACCGTAAATTTTTAAGTGATTTAAAAAGATTAACAACTGAATATAATGATATGGCTTTTAATAGTATTAAAGAAGAAATAGAAAAATTTAAAAACTCAGATGAAAAAATTATGTTTATACATATTCGTGAACCAGAAGAAATAGAACGAGCAAAATTTACTTTTAATGCTAAAGCATTACTTGTAAAAAGAATCGGACTAAAAAATATAGAAACAAATTATTCTGATGCAAATGTAGATAACTATGATTATGATTATATAATAGAAAATACTACATTAGAAGCTCTAGATAAACAAGCTTATAATTTTATAACTGATATAAAAAATAAACAAAATAAATATTTAGTAAAAGAACCAGTATAAGACTGGTTTTAATTTTTTCTTTTTTTCATATAAATAATTGAGGTATAAAATGAAAAGAAAGACATCAATTATAATTTTAACTTATAATAATTTAGAATATACTAGAGTCTGTTTAGAAAGTATAAAACAATATACTAGAAAAAACACTTATGAAATTATTGTTATAGATAATGCATCAACTGATGGTACTGCACAATATTTAAAAGAAATAAAAGATATAAAAGTAATTTTAAATAAAGAAAATCTTGGTTTTCCAAAGGGATGTAATGAAGGAATAAATTTTGCAGATAAAGAAAATGATATTTTATTTTTAAATAATGATACTGTTGTAACAACTAATTGGTTAGATAATTTAAAAACATGTTTATATAGTGATAAAAAAATAGGAGCAGTAGGTGCAGTATGTAATAAAAATGAAAATAGACAAGGAGTAGATTTTCCTTATGATTCTTTAGAAGAAATGCAAAAACTTACTCAAGAAAATAATATTTCAAATAAAGATAAATGGGAAGAAAAAGTTTTTTTAATTGGTTTTTGTATTCTTATTAAAAGAGAAGTAATTAATAAAATAAAAGAGCTAGATGAAAACTATTCTCCAGGTTATATAGAAGATAATGATTTGTCCCTTAGAATAGTAAAAATGGGATATAAATTAATGTTATGTCATGACGTATTTATCCATCATTATTTAGGTACAGCATTTAGAAAAGATTTAAATAAATTTTATTCTATATTGTATAAAAACAGAGATTATTTTTATAACAAATGGAAGTTTAATACTTTCTCATTTGATGATATAAAAAGTGCATCATACCCACTAATAAAAAATCCAAAAAAAATATTAGATATAAATTGTGGTATAGGTGTAACTATATTAGAGTTAAAATATAAATTTAAAAATACTATAATAGAAGGAGTAGAATCAAATGATAATAAGAGAGATATTTCTAAACATTTCACTAGAGTATTTAAAAATCTAAAAGAAGTAAAAGATAAATATGATTACATTCTAATAGGAAGTCTATTAGAACAAAAAGAATCAACAAAATTTTTACAAGAAGTAAAAAATTGTTTAACAGATAATGGATATTTAATAGGAGAATTTACAAATTATTCAAATATAAAAATTATAAATAAATTATTAAAGGGAGAATGTTTGAATATATTTAAAGAAAATAAAAATTATTTTACTCCAATAGAAATAAAAAAATTATTAAAAGAAAATAACTTTCTAGATTGTAATTTCTTTTATTGGTATGAATATTTAACAGAAGAAGAAAAAGAACTATTGAGTTTGTTAGAAGAAAAAAATAAATATATAAAATATACATATTATACTTTCAAAACAAAAAAGGCTAAATAATTTTATAGCCTTTTAATATTGTTTTCCAAAATAAATTTTACAAGTAGCCTCTTCTCCACATATTGCACAACGTCCATCAACTTCTTCATCTATAGTGCATCTAGTTTTAAGGCCAGTTTCATCTTTAACATGTTCTTCACATTCTGTCCTACCACACCAATTGACTTTAATAAATCCAGGTTTTAAAGAAAGCTCTTTGAATTCATCATAATCATGTGCAACATAAATCATTGAATCACGACGTTTTTTAGCTCTTTCAAACATATTAGTTTGAATATCTTCAAATAATAAATCCAGTTTTGTATATAATTCATCTAACTTAACACTTATCTTTTCTAAAGTATCACGTCTAACAACAGTAACACTATTATTTTCTAAATCTCTTTTTCCAATCTCAATACGAACTGGATAACCTTTAACTTCTGCCTCTGCAAATTTAAATCCAGGAGTTTTATCATCATCTAATACTTTATAAGATATATTTTTATCATCTAAATTTTTCTTTATATCACAAACTACATTATTAACATCATCATTATTTCCTATTGGAATAATACAAACTTTGAAAGGTGCAATCTTAGGTGGAAGTACAAGACCATGATCATCACTATGTGTCATAATTAAAGCACCAATCATTCTAGTAGTAGATCCCCAAGAAGTTTGATGTGGATACTTAAGCTTATTATCTTTATCTAAAAACTTAATATCAAAAGCTTCTGAGAAATTAGTACCAAAATAATGACTAGTACCATTTTGAAGTGCAACACCATTATACATCATAGCTTCTATAGAATAAGTTTCAACTGCACCAGCAAATTTTTCTTTTTCAGATTTTTTTCCAACTAAAACGGGAATAGCTAAATAATTTTTTTGAAAATCTTCATATACCTTAAGCATTCTTAAAGTTTCTTCTCTTGCTTCTTCTTCACTCGCATGCATTGTATGTCCTTCTTGCCAAAGTATCTCTCTACTTCTAAGAAAAGGACGAGTAGTTTTTTCCCATCTAACTATAGTACACCATTGATTATAAAGAAGTGGTAAATCCCTATAACTTTTAATTATTTTTTTGAAGTGCTCACAAAATAAAGTTTCACTAGTAGGCCTAACACAAACTCTTTCTTCTAATTTTTCTTCTCCACTATGTGTAACCCATGCAACTTCAGGAGCAAATCCTTCAACATGTTCTTTTTCAATATTTAATAAACTTTCTGGGATAAACATCGGCATTTGAACATTCTCATGATTAGTCTTTTTGAACTCAGAATCCAAAACACTTTGCATTTTCTCCCATATTGCATAACCATAAGGTCTAATAATCATACTACCTTTAACACTAGAATAATCTACTAAATCAGCATTACGAACTACATCAGTATACCATTTTGCAAAGTCTACATCACGAGAAGTAATTGACTCTACAAGTTTTTCATTTTTTGCCATAATATATCCCTCCATACATGTTAGTATTTTACCATTTTAAAAGAAAATAAGCAACTTGAATTCATATTATATTTATTATTAACATATTTTTATATTTGTATTTATAACTTTTTTAGCTTGTAATATTATTTATAAAATGTTATCATAGTAATAGAATAAAGAGGTGTGCGTATGGATTTCATTATATCATTTTTTAGAGATACATTAGACGGAACTACTTACGTTATTGTTTGTTCAGTTTCGGCAGTTTTATTATGCGCATGTATTGGTTATTTAGCAGATAAAAAATCAAAAAAAGATAATAATCAACAACAAGCAAGTACAGAACCAACACCACCTGTACCACAACAACCAGTACAAAATCCAGTAGCACCAGAACCTCTAGAAAATATAGGAGTAGTTGAAAATACAGTACCACCTCAACCTGAAAACATGGCTGTACCAGTAGATAATAATGTACCACAAACAGAACAGTCAACAACTATTCCACAACAACCAGGAAATATAGAAAATGAAGTAATAGGACAAACAACACCAGAACAAATGCCAACACAACAAGTAGTTCAACCATCTCAAGTGCCAACTGAGACACAACCAGAACAACCTATATTTCCACCAATCGATAATACAGAACAATCTCCTATCGGAATAAACACAGCTCCTGTAGAAGCAACAGCACCTCAACAACAAGTAGGAGAACAAATACCACAAGAACAAAATGTATTTTCACAAGTAAGTCAAACACCTCCAGTAATTGGAGAAAATATAAATTCTAATGCCTCTCCAATCGATATGGCAAATGCAAATCCAAATTTAAATATTCCACAAGAAGGAATACCTTCACAATCAGTAGAACAGCAAGCATTTCAACAACCAGTACAACAAACACAACCTGTACCTAGTGAAGTAAACCCTTCAATGGAAGCAGCAAATCTTGATATGCCACAAATGCCAGTAGAAAATCAACAACCAGTACAAGCAGAAACATTAGATAATATTACAGAAGCAACAGAACAAATAGAAGAAGAGCAAATTATAGATAATCCATCTCCTACTGCAGTAAACCCAGAACCTCAAATGCCAACACAACAAGTAGCAGGAATGGAACAAACAAATCAGGCAATACCAAATCAAACAATACCACCAATAGAAAATCAAAATCAATCTATAGGACAGTAGTTCTTTACTAATTATAATATTTGAGTTATACTAAATAAGTATCTTTTTGAAAAGGAGTTGATAAGATGAATCTAACGACAATAACCATAACAGATATTATTTCTTTAATTAGAAAACTTGCTGATATATCTTTAGTATGGTTTATATTTTATGTAATTTTGAAAAATATAAAAAACAACGTAAAACTATCTTTATTATTTAAAGGAGTAGGTTTCGTAATAATATTAAAACTTGTAAGTGACTGGTGTGGACTAACAGTAGTAGGAGTCCTACTTGAATATGTAATCATGTGGGGACCACTTGCACTTATCATAATATTCCAACCAGAAATAAGAACTATGCTAGAACAATTAGGACGTAACCAATTACTTGGACGTCATAAAGTTCTAACAGTAGATGAAAGAGAACATGTAGTCTATGAAGTAGTACAAGC
>CANQUW010000007.1 GCA_947627145.1 uncultured Bacilli bacterium | reverse complement strand
AACCCTAGATTATTAGTTTCTACATACAAAAAGACAAATAAGTAGTTTTATTTACCTATTTGTCAACAGTCTGAAAGAAGAACAAAATCTTCTTTTTTCTTTAGCAAAGTTCTACAAAAGTATCATTTAAACATTGGATTGCACTAACACAATTTAAATTGATTGTGAAAAAGTCAGAAGTAGCATCATAATCACTATTATCATCAGGTGTAGTATTTGGTGCTAGGACTCTACAAGTACAACAACAATCATCTACATTTTCTACTCTAAATACACTACTTGTACCACTCGTACCATTTAAAGTATATGGGAAACTCCATAAACTACCAGTTGTACAATTATAGAAACTTATAGGTCTAGTGTTATAACAAACTACATTAGGAGTAGGTCCTAAATAAGGTTTATCACATCCACCAAAATCTTCACATGAAAAATCTTGATTTTGTAAATTAACGATTGTTTCTAATATTTCACTTAGACATTCACAACCATTATTTTGTGTTTGTTCATTGTTATTATCACACATAAAAATTCTCCTTTCTTAACATTCTACGTAAGCGTCCGCAAGACACTTAATTGCGCAGAAGCATTTTAAATTTACAGTTACATATCTTCCAGTTCTAGAATAAGTATTATCTTCACTATTAAATGATAATACTGCAAGTTTTGCACAGCATCCATCTACATCTTCAACTCTAAATATATTGCTACTACCACCATCATAGTTTACTGTAAATAAGCTATTATCTTTATTGTATAAAGTTACTGGCCTAGTATTGTAACAAACTACGTTAAGTACTGGTCCAAATATTGGTTTAGTACATCCTGTATCAAAACATACATCTCCCTTTTGTTTCTTTTGAAGTATATCAATTACTTTTAATATTTTAGCTAAACAACATGATTCATTATTAGACATAATCTCCACCTCTTTATTTATTTCTAATATAAGATATTCTAAAATTTAATAATGTTGTCTTATGAATACCTATATAATTATATGCAAAGTAAAAAAGAATTCTTTATTTATTTTAAAAAATATTATATAATTATAGTGGTGATGAAAATGTGGGAATATATTATTATAGGAATTATTTTATTAATAGTTTTACTTGCTATATTAAAAGCAAACAAAAAGGATGCTAAAATCGACTTTAATAAATTAGTAGAATATTTAGGTGGTAAGGAAAATATTATTGATACAGAAACTAATATGTCTAGATTTAAAGTTACTTTAAAAGATGTAACTAAAGCAAACAAAGAAGGAATACAAAAGTTGGGTGCCAAAGGTATTGTTGAAATAGATAATCAATTAAAGATAATACTTGGTCAAGAATCTAGTCAAATAAAAAGATATATTGATGATTTAAAAAGAAAGTAATTATGAAGAGAAAGATAATGATATGAACCCCATTTCTTGGACAAAGAAATGAGGTTTTTATATGAGCAAATTGACTTATGAAGATAAAATAAATTTATATAACGATAGAAAAGAAGGATTAACATTAAATTCAATATCAAAAAAATATGGGATAAGGAAATCTGGAAT
Organism: uncultured Bacilli bacterium; assembly: GCA_947627145.1. The sequence continues at coordinate 18,474 of CANQUW010000007.1, read as the reverse complement.
AAGTTATTTAGTAAAATTAATTGATATACATGGTTATAATATTATAAAGAAGACAAAAAATAAGAAATATCCATTATATTTTAGAAAAAATGCAATAGACAGAGTTTTATTAAATAATGAACCAATTTGGTCGGTGGCATTGGATATAGGTCTACCTAGTGACGGAATGTTACAAAATTGGATTAAAAAATATAAAGATATGGGTTATAATATAGTTGAACGAAAACGAGGGAGGCGTCCATCTATGAAAGTAACCAAGAAAAAAGAAAATGAAACAGATAAAGAAAAAATAAAAAGACTTGAAGAAGAAAACTTATATTTGAAAGCTGAACTAGAATACTCAAAAAAATTGAGAGCCGTTGTTCAAGCAAGGAAGAATCAACAACAGAAGAAAGAGTGACTGTTGTAAAAGAACTTCGGCTAAAATATCCATTAAAGATTCTTCTACAAATATCTGGATTAGCTAAATCAGTTTATTACTATACTTTATCAAAAGAAGATAAAGATAATAAAAATAAAGAAATAATAGAAAAAATTAAAGAAATATTCTATCATCATAAAAAGAGATATGGGTATCATAGAATAACATTAGAACTTAAAAATCAAGGATATAATGTTAATCATAAAAAAGTTTATAGATTAATGGTTAAACTAGGATTAAAACCATTAAAAAGAAACAAAAGAAAATATTCATCATATAAAGGTACTGTTGGTAAAATTGCTAATAATCTTATTGAAAGAGAATTTTATGCAGATAAACCAAATGAAAAATGGTATACAGATGTAACAGAATTTAATTTAAGAGGAGAAAAATGTTACTTATCTCCTATACTTGATGGATTTAATGGAGAAGTAATTTCTCATAACATTTCTAAATCACCAAATCTAGCTCAAATAAAAGATATGTTAGATAAAGGATTTAAAGATAAAAATTTAGAAGGATTAATATTTCATTCAGATCAAGGATGGCAATATCAACATCAATCTTATCAGCAGAGATTAAAAGAAAAAGGAATAAAACAAAGTATGTCTAGAAAAGGAAATAGTATGGATAATGGGATGATGGAAAATTTCTTTGGTATTTTAAAAACAGAAATGTTTTATGATCAAGAAGATAAATACCAAACATTAGATGATCTAATGAAAGCGATAGACGAATATATTTATTATTACAATTATGATAGAATTAAAGTAAAATTAAAAGGACTGTCTCCTGTAAATTACAGGTTACAATCCTTGAATAATTAAACTGTCCAACTTTTGGGGTTCAGTTCATAATTTCTCTTTTTATATTGTAGTGTAAACTACTGTAAAAGAAAAATAAAAGAAGTTGTGGCACAGACCAAAAGGGTCCATGTACAACTTCTTAAATGTAATTACAACTACATTATACTATGCTTTATGTAAAAAAGCAAATTTATACTTGTATAATAGTTAATTATATATTAATATAAATATATCAAAAGAAATTACATACAATAAAAAGGAAGACTTAACCTATTAGGTTGAGGCTTACCCAAAAAGTTTGGTTTTGCACTCACTTGAGTGCTTTTCTATTGATATGTTTTCAATTGAATATAATCAGTAGAACAATAATAGTGATTAGAAAAATAATTAATAAATCAGATTTCTTTATCATATTATCATCCCTTTTCATTACAGAATCAGGGTAAGCTCTCAAATTAAGTCTTCATTAATATTATACTAAGTAAAAAGAGAGTACAAGTTCATTTTTTTAAAATTAGAGGAGTAAATTCCCTTTTCTTTTACAAAATTTTCTAAAAAAATATAAAATATTTCAAATTTTTATGTATTTCACCATAATTCGACAAACTTCGACATATAAAAGTAATATACTTATACTATGAAAGGAGACATAGTATGTATATTATTGAAGATATTATATTAAACTTAATTTTTATTTTATTTCCTCTAACACTATATTTAATCTATAAAATATATATAAATAATATGGATTTAGAGGAAAAAACATTATTACTTGAAGCAGCATTATTCTCATCTCTATATTTATCAATCAAATTTGGAATAACTATTAATCTTATATTTCCTATGATTTTATTTAACATACCACTAATGATAAGTTACTATAAAAAAAGACGTATTGCACAAGGTATAATATCCATAACATTAATTTTATATTATAATATGAAGTTAAATATTAATATTTGGTTTTTAATAATAGAATATATACTTTACTTTATAATGTGTAATTATGCTAGTATAAAGAATAAATCTATATCTTTTTGTATTAATTCTTTTATCTTCATAAAAGCATTCTTCATATCGTTTGAAATGTTCTTATTTATAAATCCCAATAATACTATAATAGGAAATATAACAGAAATAGTGGTAGTGATGATAGTATATACCTTCTTCTCTTATATGATTTTATATTTTTTATTCGCAAGTGAAAAATCAGTAGATTTAAATCATACTTTATATGAATTAGAAAAAGAAAAGACTTTAAGAAATTCGCTTTTTAAACTAACACATGAAATAAAAAACCCTATCGCAGTATGTAAAGGATATTTAGATATGGTAGACTATCATGATGAAGAAAAGTTAAAGAAATATTTACCTATACTTAGAAATGAAATAGGAAGAACTATAACTATCATGGATGATTTTGTAGATTGTACAAAGATTCATGTTGATAAAGAAGAAATTGATATTATTATGTTACTGGAAGAAACACTAGATTCAATAAATCCTATATTTAAAAATAAACATGCTAAAGTAAATGTTAATTTACCTGATGATGAAATATATATAAATGCAGATTATAATAGATTAAAACAAGTATTTATAAATATTTTTAAAAATAGTATAGAAGCTAAAGATAAAGATAGATGCTTAACTATTGATATAGATGCCAAAGTAAAACATAATAAAGCATATATAAATATTAGTGATAATGGAGTAGGTATAGAAGATGAGAATTTAGATAAAATGGGAGAAATGTTTTTTACAACAAAAGAAAAAGGAACAGGCTTAGGTGTAAGCTTATCAAAAGAAATAATTACACTACATGGTGGTAATATTAAATATCAATCTAAAAAAGATAAAGGTACAACAGTAACTATAACACTACCAGTAGTAGCATAAAAATAAAGTCGGATATTCCGACTTTTCATATTAATAATAGAAATTTTGATTATAGCTATAAGGTGGTATATAAGGACCTGGAACATAATAAACTGGACCCGGACCATACGGTGGTCTATTATTAAAATTATTATTTCCAATACCATAACCTAAAGCAGTACCTGCAATACCACCAATTAAAAATGGTGCTAAAAACCTCTCGTCTTGAGGATTATTTGAATAATTAGGGTACATAACTTTTCTATTATTTGGTATAATATTATTAGACTGATACATAAATACACTCCCTTTAGTGTATATTATGAGAAAAATGGAGGAATGTGAAAATGAAGGAAGAAAAAATGAAAACACTTGCGCATACTATAGTGAACTATTCACTTAAATTAAAGGAAGAAAGCAAAGTAAAAGTAAGTTTTCCACATGAAGCAGAAAGTTTTATAGAAAAAATTATAGAAGAAGCAAGTAAAGTAGGAGCACATGTTTATTTAGAAGAAAACAATCCAAGACTAAATGCATTAATTAATGAAAAGGCAAATACAGATAGAATAGACTTCTTAAAAAAGAAAAGTAGACTAGAAGTAGATGAAATGGACGCCTTTATTAATATAAGATATACTTATAATGATTATGAAGATAAAAATATTGATAAAGACTTTCAACTAGAACTTGGTAAAAGACTAGAAGAGGAAAATGATATAAGAGTAAATGAAAGAGAATGGGTACTTTTAAACTATCCATCAACAGTTGATGCATATAAAGCTAAAATGACTACATCTGAGTTTGAAGACTTTGCATGGGATGTAATGACAGTAGATTATGAAAAAATGAGTAAAGATATACTACCACTTAAAGAATTAATGGAAAAAACAGATAAAGTACGTATAGTTTCCCCTAATACTGATATAGAATTCTCTATTAAAGGATTACCAGCAATACCTTGTACAGGAGAGAAGAATATTCCAGATGGAGAACTTTATACTGCACCAGTAAAAGATAGTATAAATGGTACTATAACATATAATACACCAAGTCCATATAGAGGAAATGTCTATCATCATGTATCTTTAACTTTTGAAAATGGTAAAATTATAAAAGCAACATGTGATGAAGATGATGATATGTTAAATGAAATATTTGATACTGATGAAGGTGCTAGATACGTAGGAGAATTCTCACTTGGATTTAATCCTAAAATCTTATATCCAATGGGAGATATATTATATGATGAGAAAATTCTAGGAAGCTTGCACTTTACACCAGGAAAGTGTTATGCTGATTGTGATAATGGAAATGTATCTGCAATACATTGGGATATGGTACTTATTCAAAGAGAAGACTTCGGTGGAGGAGAAATTTATTTTGATGATAAACTGATAAGAAAAGATGGTAAATTTGTACTTGAAGAACTAAAACCATTAAATTATGAAAATATTTAGAAATTTGTTTTTTCAGACTAAATATAAGCTGAATACATACATTTTTCCCTTAGAGGAATTTTGTAAATTCAGCTCTTTTTTTGCCTGAATTTACAAAATTAGTCATTTGTCTAATTTACAGTATTCTGCTATATTAAAAAGCAAGAAAGGAGGTATAAGTATTAAACTACAACAAGCCTTAGAGCAAGTGTGTGCAGATTCTATTGAAAAATTTTTATCATCTGATGAAATGAAATTATATTTAAATGAATTTCTACTTGATAATGCAGATTTCATTTTAAAAAATACAGATTCATTTCAAGATGATATTATTCCAGTAAAATGTAATATTAATATTAAAGTTGATTTAAATTTATAAACATTATAATATTAAAAAAATAGAAAACTTAAATATTAAACATTGCAATTTACTAAAATTTATGTTATCTTAATACATGTAAAAGCAAGTGCGAAAGACGTAATAAAGAAAGATTTTTAAAGAGAGCTTGTGTGTGGTGAAAGCAAGTAAAATCACTTTATTAAGATCACTTTCAAGTGCTCTTTATGGATAAGATAAAGACGAAATTCACGCGTTAAGTGGAAAGAGTTGACCAAGTGTCATAAAATAAGGTGGTACCACGAAAACTATTCGTCCTTAGGGATGAATAGTTTTTATTTGTTTTTAGCACTAAAAGAAAGAAGGGAAAAATATGAAATTTGAAAAATTAGAAAAAGGTAATATAAGTGAAGTAGAAGAAAAGTATATGCATAAGTTTAAAGATATGGATATTCTAAATAAATCAATTGAATCAAAAGATCCTAAAAAGAACTTTGTATTTTATGATGGACCAATATATGCTAATGCTAAACCTGGAATCCATCATGTGTTTTCTAAAACAATTAAAGATGCTTTTTGTAAATTTAAAACTATGCAAGGATATCACGTAGTAAGAAAAATAGGACTTGACACTCATGGATTACCAATTGAAGTTAATGTAGAAAAAAAATTAGGATTTAAGTCTAAAACAGATATTGAAAAATTAGGTGTAGAAAAATTCTGCGAGGAATGTAAAAAAGAAACTGATTCCAATATTGATGAAGTAAAAAGAGTTACTGATATGATGGGACAATTTATTGATTGTGATAATCCATATATTACTTGTAGCAATGAATTTATTGAATCTGAATGGTGGATAGTAAATGAATTAAATAAAAAAGGATTAATTTATTATGGAAATAAAGTTCTACCATATTGTCCTAGATGTGGAACAGAACTTGCTTCCCACGAAGTATCTCAAGGTTATAAAGAAGTATCAGTAAATACTGTAATAGTACCATTCAAATTAGTTGATGAAAATACTTATGTATTAGTTTGGACAACAACACCTTGGACTTTAATGGCTAATGTTGCTTTATGTGTTAATGCAAATTTTGACTACATTAAAGCATCTAGTAGAGGATATAATTTTATAGTTGCAAAAGAACTTGCAAATACTGTTTTAGGTGATGATTATGAAGTTTTAGAAAATTATAAAGGTAGTGACTTAGTAGGACGTAAATATGAACAACTAATGCCATTTGTTAAAGTTGAAGGACGTGCTTTTGAAATATTAGCAGACGACTATGTAACTGCAACTGATGGTACAGGTATAGTTCATATCGCACCAGCTTACGGAGTTGATGATAACAGAGTAGCAAAAGAAGGAAATATAACTTTTATAAATCCAGTAGGAAAAGATGGTTGCTATACAGAAGGACCTTGGAAAGGTAGACTTGTAACTGATAGCGATTTAGAAATAGAAATAATAAAATACTTAAAAGAAAATGATAAACTATTTAAAAAGGCTAAGATGGTCCATGATTATCCACATTGTTGGAGATGTAAACAACCATTAGTTTATTATGCTAAACCAGCTTGGTATGTAAATAATACAAAATATAAAGATAGAATAATTGAAGAAAATAAAAAAATCAATTGGTATCCTGATTATGTTGGAGAAAAACGCTTTAATAATTGGCTTGAAAATATGATAGATTGGGGAATTTCTAGAAATAGATTCTGGGGATGCCCACTTCCAATATGGACTTGCGAATGTGGACACTTTGAGTCCATTGGTTCTATAAAAGAATTAAAAGAAAAAGCTATAGAAGATATTGATGAAAATCTAGAACTTCATAGACCTTATGTTGATAACATTCACTTTAAATGTCCTAAGTGTGGAAAAACAATGAATAGAGTTCTCGATGTAATGGATGTATGGTTTGATTCTGGTTCAATGCCTTATGCTCAATATCATTATCCATTTGAAAATAAAGAACTATTTAAAGAACAATTCCCAGCAGACTTCATTGCTGAAGGAATAGACCAAACACGTGGATGGTTTTATGTATTACTTGTAATATCAACACTAATAAGTGGAGAGTCAAGTTTTAAAAACGTTGTCGTAAATGATTTAATGTTAGATAGCAAAGGTAAGAAAATGAGTAAATCATTAGGAAATGTTATTAATCCAATAGATATCATGAAAGAATATGGGGCAGATACAATAAGATTCTATATGTTGTATACTTCTCCAATATGGACACCTTTAAAATTTGATGAAAACGGTGTTAAAGAAGTTTATTCTAAATATATATCAACATTCAAAAATGCATATTCATTCTTTGAAATGTATGCTAATGCTGATAATATAGACCCAAGAGAGTATGATATAAAAGTAGAAGATAGAGAACTAATAGATCGTTGGTTACTTTCAAAACTAAATCGTTTAGTAAAAACAGTAACAGAAGGGTACGAAGAATATGATTTAAATAAAGTTGTAAAAGCAATCGTTCCATTCTTAAATGATGACTTATCTAACTGGTATATAAGAAGTAATAGAAGACGTTTCTGGGATAGTGAATTATCAGATAGCAAGAAGAGTGTATATTTAACAACTTATGAAGTTCTAGTAACACTTGCAAAAATCACAGCACCAATAACACCGTTTATCTCAGAAGAAATATATACAAAACTAACAGGAGAAGAAAGTGTTCATCTTTCTACATTCCCAGATGTAAAAGAATCAGAAATTGACGAAAGAGTAGAAGAACAAATGGATTTAGTTCGTGATATTTGTAGTCTAGGAAGAGATGCTAGAGAAGAAGTAAATATAAAAGTTCGTCAACCAATAAGTGAAGTTATCCTTGATAAAAAAGTAAAAGATATAATAGGAGACTTAGATAGTGTAATTAAAGAAGAGTTAAATGTTAAAGACATTAACTATAAAGAAGATATGACTGATTACTTAAATTACTCACTAAAACCAAACTTCAAAGTATTAGGTCGTGAACTTGGACCAAAAATAAAAGTACTACAACAAGAATTAAAAGAATTATCTAGTAAAGATGCCTATAGTGTAGAAAAAGAACCACTAACTATAAAACTAGAAGGAGAAGACTTCACACTTGATAGAGAAAACACTATACTTTCAATTGAAGTAAAAGAAGGATATGCAGCAAGTAGTGATAATAAAACTTGTGTAGTTCTAAATACAACTCTTACAAATGACTTAATATTAGAAGGACTTGCTCGTGAAATGGTACGTACTGTTCAAAGTCTAAGAAAAGAAGCTGATTTCGTAATAACAGATCATATAAATGTTTATTATTATGGTTCATCTCGTATTAAAGAAATGATAGATAAATATTCAGATTATATTAAAAATGAAACCCTTGCAGAATCTATAGAGTTTGATGAAAATTTAGATAAAGAATATACACTAAATGATGAAAAGGTATCAATAAAAGTAGAAAGGATATAACATGGGAAAAGTAGAACGTTTTGTAAAAAACGAAAAACAAATTAATGAGTTACAATATAATCTTATAAAAGATTTTGTTTTAAAAAGAAAAAATGCTCATCTAACACAAGAACAACTAGCATCAAAAACATCTATCATTAGAACAACAATTGCAAGAATCGAAAGTGGAATGAACTCACCTCAAGTAGATACCCTTTTAAAATTACTTGAGCCACTTGGATACACTTTAAAAATCGTACCAATAGAAAAAAATAAAGTACAAGAAAAATAATCTTGTACTTTTTTAATGAAATAAATTGACGAAACAAATTAACTTATTGTATAATTGTGTTAAGGAATACTTAATAGTTGGGTGGGGCCAATCTTCTAGAAGAAGGGAGGCGATGTTATGAACAAGAAAGACTTTTTAATTCTATCTTTAGTAATAATTATCTTCCTTTTATTATTCTTACTAATTATAGTATTAATATAAAAGAAACCCACCTAACTCAGCAAATGATTTAGGTGGAACCATATATGGCAACACTCAACATTGGAAAATTAAGTGTTCCTTTTTATTTTATGCAAATTCTCTTGCTAAATACATAATAACATAAAAACGAATCTTTTTCAAGACTCGTTTTTCGTTTCTAAATGATATCAACAACAAGATTCAAACCTGTGACTGTTCGCTTGGCAATTATATTAAGCAAATGGACTACAAGGAAAATAAACTTGTACTTTTTATACAAAATAAATTGACTAGGCAAATTAACTTATTGTATAATTGTTTTAAGGATACTTAATAGTTGAGTGCTTGCCTCCGAAAGGAGGGATGAAAATGAATAAAAAGGATTTTTTAATAACATCCCTAATCATTATCATTATTTTACTAATAATATATCATTGATAATAAACATAAAAAAACAAGCACTCAATTTACTTTCAGTAGATTAGTGCTTTCACCAATATACAGGTAAGTACTCAACATTGGAGTGTTAAGTATTCCTTTTTTATTTTATGCAAGTTCTCTTGCTAAATACATAATAACATAAAAACGAATCTTTTTCAAGACTCGTTTTTCGTTTCTAAATGGCGTCCACGACAGGATTCGAACCTGTGACCGATCGCTTAGAAGGCGATTGCTCTATCCAGCTGAGCTACGCGGACATAACTAACTGACAAATAAAATTATATAACAAAGTTGTAAAAAATGCAATGAAATAATTGATTTTTACTACTATTTCTGTGAAAAATTTAAAATTTTTCAACTTTTTCGACAAAATCTGACTTATAAACCAATTTTTTCTAGTATATAAATATATAGGATAAAAATTTGGGTTGAGGAAATTATATAAAATTTAGAAATAGAATAATTAAGTTTATAAGAAAGGAACGAAATATGAATGCAGTAAAAACAAAAAACAATCAAACACAAAAATTAATAATTAAGAAAAAATTAGAAACACAAATTGAAATTGCTTTAAAAGATAAAACATCAATAGGAAAAACATATCTAGGAGTTGTAAATCACGATATATCTAAAAAAATAAAAAAATTAACAGGGATAAATGTAGAAGGTAGAAATCATACAATTTCAAATGATAATATTAGACATATAATAAAAGAACATGGAAATCCAGCTGTAGAAAAACAAAAAGGACAATTACCAATAACTAAAGATGATATTAAACAAATACCAAATGTTATCAATAATCCTACAACAATAATAAAAGGTACAAATAATAGAAATAAAAAAACAATTAGATATATAAAAAAATACAATAATCATACTATAATTATTGTAGAAATTATACAAGATAAAAGTAAAAATTTAGTAATAAAAACAATGTGGAAGAAACCGTTTGCTTTGATTAATGGCAATTAAATCCCCTAATCCAACGCCCGAGACGTAAGGCAATGTTATTTCTTCCACATCTAAGACAATTATAACATTAATTACCTAAAGAGTCAAATTTGATACATAAAATAAAATCAAAATAAAAATGTAAAAGAAACCATCCGCTTTAATCAATGGCAATTAAATCCCCTGATTCGTACGTCCGAAACGTAAGGCAGTGTTATCTCTTTCACATCTAAGATAATTATATCACTAATAGCACACTATGTCAAATTTGATACATTAAGTTCTAAAAAAGTATCAAAAAACTCGAACAAACCATCCGAAAAAATGAAGAAATTTTAAGAAAAATGAAGAAATTTGCAATTTTCTGACTTATACTTTAATTTTTCCTATTATATAATAAGTGGAGGTGGGAAAATTAAAGCAAATAGTAAAATAGTAATGCAAGACGGAATCAAAGATTGTGGCATTTGTTGTCTGCTCTCAGTAATAAGATTTTATAATGGTAATATCTCTAAAGAAAATTTACGACAGCTTACTAATACTTCAAGAAACGGTGTAACAGCACGAGCGTTAGTTGAATGTGCAAATTCATTAGGATTTAATTCATATGGATTGAATGGCAGTATCGATAATTTAAAGAAAGAGGATTTACCAATCATTTCACACGTGATATTAAATAAAACCTACAAGCACTTCATTGTAATATATGACATTGACCATAAGAATAAAAAACTAATGGTAATGGATCCAGCCAAAGGAAAAAAAGTATTAAAATTTTCTGAATTCAACCTACTTACAAGTGGAAACTTTATATACTTAAAACCAAGAAAGCAAATTGCGAACTTCACATCAAAAAATATCTTAAAAACGTCTATAATAAATTTTATCAATACCTACAAAATACATTTATTCTTTTTGTTATTCTTAAGCTTTGGCTGTTTTACATTAAATATTTTATCTGCATTTCATTTAAAATATTTAATGGATCATGCACTAAACTATAACTCACGTGACAACGTCTTATCCATAACAATAGTAATGCTTTTTATATTTATTCTAGGAGAAATTACCTCATTACTTCGTAACCTTACCTTAATTAAATGGAGTGAACTCTTTGATGAAGTATTGACTATGAAAACATTTCGCCAAATAATCTCACTTCCATATCTTTATTATAAGAATAGGACAACAGGAGAAGTTGTATCAAGAATAAGAGATTTAAGTGATGCAAAAACCTTTCTTTCAAATCTATTTTGTTTCTTAACAACAGACCTCTTATGTATAATTATTTTTATAATATTACTTTTAAATCTAAATAAAGAGATGACACTTATTGTACTAGGTATTATATCCTTATTATTTATAATATCAATAATGGTAAAAAAAGTTTTAAATAAACTAACTATTAAATATCACAAAAAGGAGGTAAATGTAAATTCTTATTTAATAGAAATCTTATCATCAAATATGGTAATAAAAGGACAACACATAGAAAATAATGTTATCTATAAGTTTAGAAAAAAATATCAAGCACTATTAAATGCAGTATACCGTCTTTCTCAAGTAGAAGAATTAGAAAAATTCACAAAAAATATCATAATCCAAATAGGAGTATGTATAATTCTATATTTTGGTTCTATAAATATTATAAAAAATAGAATGACTTTAAGTGAGTTAATAGTATTTCAAAGTGTTTTAAATTATTATTTCACATCATTTAAAAACTTAATAGACTTATTTCATTTATATAATAAATTTAAAATATCTTTAGAAAGAGTAGAAGACTTATTCATGGTAAAGAAAGAAAACTTTATTGGAAGTCGTCATTATACTAAATATAATTTAAAAGGAATTATAAAATATAAGAATTTAACATTTTCCTATAATGGTAAGAAATTACTTGATAATATTAATCTAGAAATTAAATATGGAGAAAAAGTATTTTTTCATGGTCCAACTGGTTCTGGTAAAAGTACTCTTATGAAATTCTTAATAAGATATATAGATACACCATTTGGTAATATTTCTATTAAAGGAATAGATATCAATCACTACCATCTGGATTTAATAAGAAATAAAATTAATTATATTTCTCAAAATGAATATTTATTCACAGAAAGCATAGAAGAAAATATTACTTTAGGAAGAGTAATAGATGAAAAGAAATTAAAAAGAGTATGCAGTATAACACAAGTTGATGAGATTATAAATAAAAGTGATTTAGGAATTAAAAGTATGATAGAAGAAAACGGATTTAATCTAAGTGGAGGAGAAAGACAGAGAATAATACTTGCGAGAAGTCTATTAAAGGAGAGTGATATTTATATTTTTGATGAAGCCTTAAGCCAAGTTGATTCCAAAAAAGAATTAGAAATATTAGATAAAGTATTTAAGTTTCTAAAAGGAAAAACTATAATTTTTATATCACATAATGAAAAAAATAAAGATATGTTTGAACGTACAATTTACTTGAAAAATGGAAAAATCTATGAAGAAAAGATATGAGAAAAACCAAGCTCTATTTACTAGTATCTTCTTACTTATAATTTCATATATCATTTTTATAGATATAATTTTTACAAATACTTATAATAAATATATTTTAATAAATGCAAGTGTTTTAAATGATAAAGTAATAGATACATTTATAACAAATAAAGAATTAAAATATTTAAAAGCAAATCACTATGTATATATAAATGATAAAAAATATAAAAGAAAAATAGAAGAAGTAAATAGAAATATCCTAAAACAAAATAATAAGTTCTATCATGAAGTAAAAGTTAAAATAGATTTAGATAAAAAGTATAAAGTAGGGGACTCTATAACTATTAGGGTAATGGAGAAAAAAGAAAAATTATATAAAATATTTAAATCATGTTGGAAGGAGTAGTAAAATGGAAAAAATAGATAATGAAAAATTAACAGAAATAACTGGAGGAGAAGTATCTGCTTGGGTAGTAGTAGGAATAGGGGCTCTAATTACGTTTGCTCTTGGATTTATAGAAGGAATAGTTAATCCGAAAGGATGTGGTGTAGAATGAAAAAGATAAAGGATGAAAAATTACAAGAAATAAATGGAGGAACAACACTTACTGATTTAACATTAACTGCAACACTTTTAAATGCTATTGTTAAAGTGGGTGAGTTAGTATTTGAAATAGGAAGTAGTTTTGGTTCTTCAGTAAGAAGAATAGGAGAAGGGAATGTATGTGGAATAAAATAGCCAATAATAAAGTACTAAATTTAGTAGTATCAATCACTTTTATCACAGTTATATATTACTTTTTATTCGTAATAGGAAGGTTTTTAGGTGCACTTTTAGCGGCGATTTTCTAAAATTAAGCAAAAAAAGTACGAAAAATATCAAATTTTGTTGAAAAATAAAACAATTTTGTGATATAATCTTTTTAGTGAAACGAAGGGAGGGATAATAATGGCAAATAAAACAGTTACAAGATCAGATGTAAAAAATGGTGACTTAAATGGCGCTATCAGAAGATGGAAACAACAAAATGCAAGAAACAACCTCGCTTCAGAAGTTAACAAAAGGAAATTCCATATTAAAAATGGAGTCAAAAGAAAAATGGCTGAAAAAGAAGGAATCAAAAAAGCAAGAAAAAGAAACAAAAGAGACAGAGACTATTAAGTCTCTTTAACTGTATAAGGAGGAATAAATTATGACAATTTATGAAACACTAAAAAAAGATATGGTAGATGCTATGAAAGCAAAAGAAAAAGAAAGACTTACTGTAATTCGTATGGTAAAGTCAGCAATGGATTTAGAACACATTGATAAAAAACGTGCTCTAGATGATGAACTTGCAATTGATGTTTTAACAAGAGAAGTAAAAACAAGAAATGAATCCCTTGAAACATTTAAAAATGCAGGACGTACTGATTTAGCTGAAGGTATAAAAAGAGAACTTGAAATATTAAAAAAATATATGCCAAAAGCTCTAACAGAAGAAGAAGTAAGAAAAATAATAGATGATGCTTGTGCTGAAGTTAAACCTGAAAGTATGAAAGATATGGGACGTGTTATGGGAATAGTAACTCCAAAAGTCAAAGGAAGATTTGACTTAAAACAAGTAAGTACTATGGTAAGAGAAAATATACAAAATTAATATACAAATATATAAAGGGAGTCTAATTATGAAAAACATAGATTTACAAAAAATAAGTAATCAAATAGAAAAATATAATTTAACAGAATGTTTTTATATTGAAGAAGAATTAGAAGAATGGTTGAATAATTTAAGTAGAAAAGAAATAAAAAATCTTATTAGCCTAGAAGTTAATCCTGAAGAAATAATGTTTCCTAAAAGAATTTTAATTAATGAAAACTTACTAAAATCTAGTGATTATAATAAAAGAGTAGAAGCAATGTCAAAGTTAAAAAATGGAGATGGATGGTGGCATTTATTTGATAGCTTATGTTCTCCCAATTTTTTAAAAAGTAAAAACTACTATAAAGATATTGAAAAGATTAGTAAAGCAGAAAATGCAAAATATGCTTTATACGTAATAGATGATGATAATTTTATTAATAGTCCTTATCATGATGGAGACTTAGAACTTATAACATCAGCAAAAGATGAAATTGTTGCTGAATCTCTAGCAAACATCGCTAAAAGTAAAGCATCTATTAAAAGTATTTATCATAGATATGATATGAATTTAATTTTAAATACAGAAAATAGTAAACTACAATATATATGTTCTTATCCCCATCATTGTATAAATATGCTCGCAACTGATGAGGTATCTTTAAAAGATCCATATCATATAGAAAATATGCAGATACTATTAAACAATGAAAAAAATTCTGTATACTTATATAAACTAATGACAAATAAAAATGTAGTGAATGGTAAAAATTATAGAAAAGAAATAGATATTGTATCAAAAGCCAAAAGTGAAAAGACTGCTAAAGCAATGTATTATTATATTGTTGACCCAAAAAAATGTAGTAATGAAAATTTTTATGATGATTATATAGGATTTGAACAAAATAGAGAACTTCATCGTTTGTTTTTAAGAAAACAAAATAAAAGTATTAAAGTTAATAATAATCCTAAATTTTTAAATTATTTAGAGTCTCTTAACGAAATAGATGATAAATACGTATTTCTATTTGAAGCCTTAATGTCAAATAAAGATGTATTAAAAGGTAATAATTTAGACATTGATTTAAACATATTATCATCTGTAACTGATGAAGATATATTTGTAGATTTATATGAATTTATGACTGATAAAACAGGAATCAAAAGTCCCTATCATATAAAAGATGCCTTAATGATTAAAAATAATCCTGATGAAGTATTAAGAAACACATTGATTAGAATAGCTACTAATATTGATAGTATAAAAAGTAATAATCATGAATATGATATGAATTATGCTAACATGCTAGAATATGATAATATGAGTTATGAACAGATTATGAAAACAAATTATTACTTACTAGAACCTGAAGGTATTAATCATAAAAAACATACTGAAATATTAAAAAAACTTTATAGAAATGAAAATATTAATAATAGTAATAAAGTACTTTCTAAAAATAAAAGAGGAAATGGATAATCATTTCTTCTTTACTTTTAATATATCACCAACTCTTAAATTAATTGTACTTTTTGCAGGAAACACATAAGTATAATAAACATTTTTTTTAGGCCATATCTTTTTTTCACTTTTTAAATTAGGATACATATATAAAACTTTATTTTTCTTATCAGTCATAACAATATCAACTCTTTGACAATAAAAATAAGTAGTAAACCAACGTTTATGAGGAAAACGTAAAACATCTTCTATTGGTTTGAGATAAAACTTATAACTAATAAACCTCTCTTTAAAAGTAGTAAGCTCTCTTACATTAAGCTTTTTCTTTTTTATTTTAACATACATAACTACCACCATCTTAAATATATCATAAAGGAAATAAAAAGTCACGTTTTACATATTTTAATAATAATGTTATAATATTAACGAATAAAAAACGAAGAAGGAGGAATAAAAATGAGTGGACATTCAAAATGGGCAAAAATACATAGAGCAAAAGGAGAAGCTGATGCTGCACGTGGTAAAGTATTTCAAAAACTAGCAAAAGAAATTTATGTTGCAGCAAAACAAGGAACACCTGATCCAGACCAAAATGCTTCTTTACGTATGATTGTAGAAAAAGCAAGAAGTGCTAATATGCCTAAAGATAAAATTAATAAAGCAATTGATAAAGCAAAAGGAAATAATGATAGTGAAAACTATGAATCAATTCGTTATGAAGGATATGGACATGGTGGAGTAGCATTTATGGTAGATTGTCTTACTGACAATAAAAATAGAACTGCATCAATGGTAAGAAGTGCTTTCACAAAACGTGGAGGAAATCTTGGAACAGATGGTTCAGTAAGTTATATGTTTCTTCGTAAAGGAATAATAGAAATACCTTCTACTTATGATGAAGACGAAATGATGATGGCATCCCTTGATGCAGGAGCAGAAGACTTTGTAGTAGATGATGATACATATAGAATAACTACATCTCCTGATGACTTTATAAATGTAAAAACAGCTCTAGAACAAGCAGGAGTAGATAATTTTATCTCAAGTGAAGTAACGTATATACCAACAAATGAAGTTGAACTAGATGAAGAAGGCGCAGAAAAAATACATGCTTTAGTTGAACAATTAGAAGAACTAGATGATGTTCAAGATGTATATTATAATTTGAAAGACTAATAATCTTTCTTTTTTTATTCTTAAATTTGTATAGAATACTTATAATTATCATAAATTAAAAAAGAGGAGACCTTATGCGTATAATTTTATTTTTACTAGGTTTTGGACTAATGACTATAGGTTCTACTTATATAATTACTTATCTAAATCTTTTTTCATTTGGTTATACTTTAAAAGAATATTTATTATTTATTTTAAAAAGATATGAATGTTTTTATGTATTAATTGGTCTTACTTTGGTCACAATAACAATATACACAGAAAGGAGAAAGTGATGATATATATTTATGATATTATAATTAATTTAACAGATAATGAACGTATTTTAGAATTTTTTGAATGGAATGAACATGACAGTATTGAACATGTAAAAAAAATCCCACTTTTTAAAGTGAGTACTAAATTTATAGATGATATAATATCTAATGAAATAAAAGTTGATAGTAAATTTTTGGAAAGTATAAAAAACTATACTGAACTTTTTGATATAAAAACAAAAAAAATAATGGAATATGCAACTCTTGTAAGTGATGGTTCTAAAGTAATTGCTTTAGAGTTTTCAGAAAATGGTAAAATTCTATATAGAAGTAGTTTACTTTTAGATGAAGAAGAAGAAATTCTAGATATTGTAGAAAACTTAGATGAAACAGAAGTAAAATATAAAAAATTAAAATCAAGAAATATAAATAATTTCTTAACAAGAAAAGAGTTATTTATAAAAAACTTTTTACTTAAAGAATTAAAGAGCAGTTATAAAAAGAAAAATATCAATAAAATAAAATACTTATATGAAGAGTGTTTTAATAAAAAAGATAGTAGTGATTTTTATAATGAACTTGTAGATGATATAAATAATAATTTTTCTGATAAACATAAAAAACTATTTGAAATACTAACTATGAAGGAAGTAAAAAAATAGATTAAACTAATAATCTATCTTCATTGCTTTCTTAACATCTTTTAAAGTAGCCTTAGAAGTTTCTTGGGCTTTTTTTGTGCCTTCATCTAAAATTTCTTTTACAACTTCTGGATTATCTTCATAATATTTACGTCTTTCTCTTATTGGCTCTAAGAATTTTTTAATATTATTGATAAGTTCTTTTTTACAAGCAACACATCCACGACTTCCTGCCTTACATTCACTACATACTGTATCAAGTTCTTCTCCTTTAGTAAATAATTTATGATAATAATAAACCATACATTTATCAGGATTTGCTTTATCATCTTTATGAATCTTATTTGGGTCAGTAACTGCACTCATAACTTTTTTAGAAATAACTTCATCACTATCAGTCAAAAATA
Source organism: uncultured Bacilli bacterium (assembly GCA_947627145.1). The sequence continues at coordinate 232 of CANQUW010000007.1, read as the reverse complement.
CAGCATTGCCTAAACTTTTACCCATCTTCTCATTACCATCAAGTCCTTTTATTCTAGCATTATTACTTAAAACTTGTTTAGGTAAAACTAAAGTTTCTCCATAAATAGAATTAAACTTCTTAACAATTTCACGACATTGCTCTAAAAGAGGTAATTGATCATCACCAACTGGAACAAACTCTCCTTTAAAAGCAGTAATATCTGCAGCTTGACTAACAGGATATCCTAAAAA